>JBOGJY010000188.1:0-7692 GCA_050745325.1 Terriglobia bacterium | reverse complement strand
AACAGATCGCAGGAGAGTTTCCTGCCGGGTAAAACAGGTCGTCGTAGGACAAACCGCCTGTGGTAAGGGCAATTCCAGGTGGGGCCAGAGCCGCAGTGGTGCTCACATACGACACTGGCAGGTACAGCCCGGTAATCGCGCCGGAGACACCGGCTTTCGAATCCGAAAATGTTCCGCTGATGCCGGTGATCTCATCGACACCCGCCGTCGAACTCTGTGAAACATTGAACGTACCGGAAGCACTGATGCCTCCCCCGTTAAACGAAAAGTTGAATTCGTTCGCCATTGCGGCAGGCACGAACGCAACTGCGGCAGCTAATGCGAGTACCGCGATATAGTTTGCCTTCATTATTCCCTCCTCCAGAAAAGATTAGCGGCTTATACACAGATCATGCGTTTCAGCCGCAGCCCAACGACCTTAACAGAATTGGAAGCGGGGAGTCAAGATACTGAATTGGGTAATGCTGAATTGAGCTAGGTGCGCGACAACCAGCGCCGGATTTTCAAATTCTTCGGTCGGGGAGAAACCAAAAAAATCCGGCTATGGTGGCGTGGATGATGAGAAGCTCGCCAGCGCCTACCTCCGCGCCCGCGATCTTGCAGCCCAATTGTGCAGAACAATCAGCGGTTAGCCAATGTCTTGATGTCCCCGAGCCCCAGCAGTCGCGCGTCGGCCGTCACCAGAGTCAAGCCGAGCACCTGGGCCGTCGCTGCCAGGAAGCGGTCTGCAGGGTCTGGGTGCGGCAGGGGCAATCCACGCGCTACAAGCACAATCTCATGAGTCAGAGGAGCTTCACGCGTGTGGGCTGTTGCACGCGCCAGCCATTCCGCCAGATCACCATGCAGCCGAATTCTACCCTTGGCATTCAGCAGCAGCGCTTCCCATGTGTTCACGGGAGACAGCCAGAGTTCGTTGTTCCGGTCCACGAGCTCCCGCCGGACGCGGCGTCCAAGGCGCGCCGGTTCTGCCAGACTCCATAACCAGATGTGCGTATCGAGCAGCAACTTCAATCGTCGAGCGCCTCCCAATCGGTCTTCTCGATGACCGGAGACACGATGTCGCCCCGGATTTCCACGCTACCCGCCAGGGAGCCGAGCCAGTCTGCATGTTCCCCGGCGGGCGCCGGAGGAACCACCTCCGCGACCGGTTTGCCGAAGCGAGTCACGCGGATTGGCCGCTTCGTCTTCTGCACCTGCTCAAGCAGCGCCAGGCACTTGGCTTTGAATTCCGAGATCGCGACTTCTTGCACGGGTATAACTCCTAGACTATGTGAATATACCATGGTCAACTTTAATAGTCCACAGAATGTCTGGCTGGATAGCGGATCAATTTGTTGTAGCAGGCAGCGCAGTTTTTTGCGATGTGTGCGACCAAGGCGTTCGGTCCATGCGCCAGCCGTTAAGCAACGCTCTCGAGTGCAAGGATTTTTTTCTTTATGGCGGGCGGGAAGTCCACAAACACAAAGTGGCTTTTGTGGTAGAGGTAATCTTCTCCACTTTCATCGATGACCCGAACCAAATCATCCTTGGCTGCTCTCAGGTCGGGGAGAATCCGGTAGACTTTGCCGCGTATGAGTGAGGCTCGATAATCCGTATTATCTATACAGACCGCGAACGGTTTCGTTTGCTCTTTCATCATTCGTCCAGATAACGCTTGATCTTGAGGTCTCTCTTGCCGATTCCATGTGCTTCGTACCACTGTAACTCCACCGTGCGTAGAACACCATTGGGGAGTCGGACCGTAGCAATCCCTTTCATTTTCCGCCAGCGGGCCCGGCCATAGGCCTTGGAGAGATGCGAGCGAACGCGGACGCCGGGCCCTGTAGCGACGACTTCCGCGTTCGCAATGGAGCTGACAAGCTCAAACTTCATTCTCCGCCCCATTCATCGATCTGAGGTTTAAGCGGCTCACTCGATCCTCAAGACAATCACTTTCTAAATGGCTTGCTGCTGAGAATGTTTCCGCCTTCTTGAAGGGTGTACGTAGAGCCGGCTTTGAGGGATTTGATCGTATCCTGATGGCTGCTGGGCCAGTTGATTTCCACCTTGTCCGCCTGATCTTCCTTACCCATTCCAAATGTTAACGTGAGCTCGCTTTGGGAGCAGTAACTTGACCCCGAATGGACGGTTTGCTCGTTGACGCCAGAGGGCGTTTTCACGCGCACGCGCGCGCCAATGCCGTCGCGGTTCGAGCGAGTTCCCACCGTTTTAATCCGGATAGAATTATTTTCGCTGCCTCCAGCGTTGCGATACAGGTGAGCGGAACCGCCGTTGGTGGTCAGCAGGATATCGGGCGCGCCGTTGTTATTGATGTCCGCATGGGCGGCGCCACGCGCCACCATCGGTTCGATGAAACCAAGCTCTTTACCCACGTTCTCGAAATGGCTGTGCCCCTGGTTATGAAACACCAGGGGCAGTTCGGCATAGTTAACCTGGGGCTGCACGCGGTTAATATCGGGCGCGATGTGGCCGTTCCCCACGAACAGATCATCGAGGCCATCGAGATCGTAATCGAAAAAAAAGAGGCCGAAGGAGAGCGAGAGCAAGCTGGCCCGGCCGACCGACGATGAAGGCGCGACATCGATAAAGAAGCCGCGCCCCTCGTTGTGGTAGAGGCCCAGCATCTGGTTCGAAAAATTACCCTCGAGCAGGCTCACGTGCCCCGAATCATCAAAGTCGGCGGCGTCAATGCCCATCGCGCCGCGGGCAATGCCGTCTTCGCTGAACGCGACGCCCGCCTCAACTCCCACTTCTGTAAATGTGCCGTTGTGGTTATTGCGGTAGAGCTTCGAGGGCTGCGTATCGTTGGCGACGGCGATATCCGGCCAGCCGTCGTTGTTATAGTCAATAATGGCGACGCCCAAGCTTTTGCCGGTCGGGTCGTACATGCCAGCCTTGCCGGTCACGTCTTCAAAGCGGCCATTTCCGAGGTTATGAAACAGGCGGCAGCTATCTCCAGGGTAGGCTTCCGGAGTGCAATAAGATTTGTTTCGTCCGTCGAGCGAGCAATAAATATCGGTCTTCTCAGACCACCTCACGTAATTGCAAACGAAGAGGTCGAGCAAGCCATCGCGGTTGTAGTCAACCCAGGCTGCGCTCGCCCCAAACCCGGTGTTGTTAACTCCGGCGTGTTTGGTGACGTCCTTAAAAGTTCCGTTGTGCTCGTTGTGCAGCAACCGCGACTCGCCGAGGCCTGTCAGATAAATATCATCGTATCCGTCGTTATCGTAGTCGCCGACGGCCACTCCCATGCCGTACATTTCAATGTCGAGTCCGGCGCGCCGGGTGACATCGGTGAACGTTCCGTCTCCGTTATTGTGATAGAGCCTCTGAGTAGTGTGGCGCCGGGACTGGCCGGGAAAGTCCATGCCATCCACCAGCAGGATATCCGGACGGCCGTCATTATCATAGTCAATGAAAGCGCAGCCTGAGCCCATAGTTTCGGGCAGATACCGCTTCCCGAAAGCGCCTGTGTAGTGAATGAAATGGATTCCGGCGCGGCGAGTAATTTCCTGAAAGCGAACCGGCGCTGGCGGCGCCTCTGCCCAGGACGGGGACAATCTAAGACCTGCGCCCGCAACGGTGGCCGCAGCAGCCTTTAACAGATCGCGGCGAGATAGTTTCAGAATCATCCTCCGTTTTAGTGAGTAGCGCCGGGCTTCAACCTGGCATGCGCCGGCCCGAGGGCTGTTAGATTGTCCGGCGCCGCCGGGGCAGGACGCGGCCCGCCCGGCCCTTGCGTCACAGGATAAGGAGTGTACCAAGAAGCCGGCGGCTGGGCGATCTCACGGAGCGGAATCGTCGTGTGCTCGTGGATGGGTTGCGCTTCATTATTTGCGCCGGGATGCGCCAGCAAATAAGGACCCGCGATGGATTCCGCGGCCTCATTCGCCTTAAAGCGCAAATAGAGATGTCTCTCACGCGCCGCCAGCTTGTTGTCTCCCAATCCCATGTAGCAGAGCATCATGTTATAGTGCGCTTCGAGGTCCTCCGGATCGATGCTCAGCGTCTGCTGATACTCCCCAACCGCCTGCTGGTACTTCCGCTGCAGAAAAAGAAGGCGCCCCATCTGATTCCGTACCACACGATCCTTGGGGTAGCGCGCGGCGGAGAGCGCAAACTGGTTGTAAGCCTCCGGATACTCGCCATCGGCCTTGAGCGCGAGGCCGTAGAAGTAGTGCGCGCTGCCAAGACGGGGATTCAGCTTCAGCGCCTTCTCCAGCAGCGGTTCGGCGGCGTTCGTGTTGCCTTCCTGGATCATGGCGCGAGCCACATTCACCCAGCCATCCGCGTAGGAAGGGTCAATTTGTGTTACCAGCCTGAAAGCCCTCTCGGCGCCCTTCAAATTCCCTTGCAGAAGCAAGCCAATACCGTAGTCGTTCCACCGGATCATATCTTTCGGGTTGAGCGCGATATCTTGCGTGAACGCCGGAACACCGGCGCCGCTGCCCTCCACAGGAAGCGTCAGGGACTGTTCTGCAATCACCACCGTGGGTACGTCTGGGATTCGCTTGTACTTTGCCGAAACATCGGCAACGCCGCCCTTAAAAACCCAGCGTCCGTCGTCAAAGCTATAAGTAAGGCCGTAGTGCGGATCGCTCGGATCGCGGACGCCGGCAAAAGCCCATTGCGTATACCACCAACTGAATTTGCGATAGTTCAGCTTGGCGGTGAGCGTAATCTTGTCACCACAGTCTTTGGGAATCAATAGCTTGTAATGCACCGTGTCAGCGGCCCCCGGAGGAATCAGGTGGGTGTAGACAACAGCCCGCGTGAGCCAGGTGTCCCGCTTATTCACGACGTTGCCATGAGCGTCGAGCTGGAGCGAATGATAGAAATGGGCGTTGGGATCGACTGGCCCGCTGCCATTGCCCGCCGCCTCGCCGCTCCAGAAAATAACGTGGCCTTTGTCGTCACGAGCCTGAAGTTCCAGCCAGCAATCGTAGGCGTCCACCGTGCCGCCCGGGAAAAAATGGCCGAGCTTGAGCGTGCGCACTACCACCTCCACGCGCACGGTCTCGCCTCGGTGGAGCGTCGTTTTCACGCGGCCTAGCGGCGCAATCAACTTGGCGGGCTGGCCCACTGTCATGACCGCAGCCATCCCGCCGCGCGACGATTCCTCGCCTTGAGCGAAGGTAGTGGAGAGCGCCGGCGTGTTTGCGAGCGGATTCACCCGCCGCACGGCTCCGGGCCCGAGCGTGCTTGCGGAGGGCTCCTCCGCGAGCGCAAAAATATCCACGCTGAGCGCGCCCTTCAAGAACTTCTCCACCGCGGCAATCTGGCCGGTGTCACCGTAGGCCGTGGGCACTGCCGTGTTAGCGGCGGCGAATCGGTGCGAGTGGACAAAGCCGTTGATGTTGCCAAAATCTTTCGAGCGCACCAGCGGCATATGGCAATCAACGCAGTTCTGCGGCTTGGGCGGATAGTAAAAAGATCGCGCGCCTTGCCAGTCCGTTCCGCTTG
Organism: Terriglobia bacterium; assembly: GCA_050745325.1. Classification (GTDB taxonomy): domain Bacteria; phylum Acidobacteriota; class Terriglobia; order UBA7540; family UBA7540; genus RH2-MAG17b. The sequence goes on along the minus strand of JBOGJY010000188.1, from coordinate 2,229 downwards.
CCTGCCAGTTATCGTATTCGTCAAACCCGCGATTCCAGCGGTAGTGGTTTACCGGCACATCCATATGAACCTTATGACATGCGGAGCAGAACTTTGCCACCTGCGCGGATTGGTGGTGAAACGGCTTGAAGAAAACGCTCTCGTGCGCTTTCGGGTTAAGCAGCACTTCGTAGTAAGCCAGATCGTGCATCACCGGGTTTGCGCTCTCGGCGTAGTCGGCAAGCTTTGGATACTTGAAGACGAAGTCTCCCTGCCCCATGGTGCTGCTCACATGGAAAACGCTGTGGCAGGAAACGCAACCGAGGCCGTTCTGTCCCGCAGGTGTATTCTCAATCTTCCGGATGGGATATTTCTCCATAGCGCCGGTAAAGCTGATCGCTTGGTCGTGGCATCCTCCGCACCAGAGCGAAGGCTTGATGCCAATCGTGTCCTGCATATACTCAATCGTCTTCCGGTACCACTGATTATTGAACGATGCGTAATGGTGCATCGAGCTTTCCCACTGGTGGTAGATATCCGAATGGCACGGCTCACACGACTTCGAATTCATGAAATAGTTTTCTGGGACGGGTTTCCCGTCCGCCGTTTGGGCGGAACTCGGCCATACCAATGAGTGAGGGCCGCCTCCCTCCTGCGCCATAGTCAGCGGGGTGGTTTTGGGATTGTGGATGATGTATTCAGAATTGGGGAAAAAGTGATGAACGGAAATGGCGCTACCGTAGAGTACGACAGCGGCAGCCATCACACCCAGGCTCCAGCGCCAAGCCCGGCGGCGCGCCGGGTCATCCCTCTCAGCGCCGCTCCCTGTTAATTCCGCAGATGAGGATTTACGCCGCAGATAAACCAGCGCCGCCAATAAAGCGGCAATAGCGCAGGCGACGTGAATATCGAGGGCCAACGGGTGGCGGCTGGTCATGCCCACAACGGCGAGATAGCCTCCGAAGGCAGTCGCGGCAGCCGACAGTAAGACAAGGGCAACGCCTGCCTTACGCCGAAATTCAGCAAGGTGTTGAACCACGTAGATTGCAAGCAGGATCGCCGCAACGATGCCGAGGACAGGGTGGAGGAGACTATTGCCCACGTAAAAGAAACCCGGTGTGGCAAATCCTGCGAGGTAGGCGCTATTCAGCGCCAGAATCAGCCCTGCCACCAGCAGCAGCTTTCCAACCCAATCCTTACTGTTTTTCACCTCATTCATTACTATTCCGAGTGAAGCCGCAGCGCGCCGTCAGTCAGCAACTCCGACCTTACACAGCGGCATTTTACGTCTAGTAAGATCCCCGGTTGTAAGAACGTGCGCAACCTGTGGAAGGCAGAGAAAGACTAGTTGAGAAGGCCGCAATTTTCAACATTAAAACCGATAAAAAATTGTTTTTTTTCATACTACTAGACATATTTTGATGAACTCGTCTTCAAGCCGTACCCCCCCTTTTCTCAACCATTAAGTCTCTGCTATACTTGATAAGTTCTGAGGTTTCTAGATTGCCGGTTATAGTTGACCGCAAGCGCAGGACCCGGCTGGCAGGGGGGAAAGCCTGGAAAATGGTTGAAAATTCTGAGAGTTTTGAGGCGAAATCATGGCTCGTGCGTGTGAAATTTGCGGTAAAGCCCCTGTTTTTGGAAATCGGATCAGCCACGCTCACAACGTGACTCCCCGTCGGTGGAAGCCAAATTTGCGCCAGGTTCGCGCGATCGTGAATGGCGCGCATCGGTCCTTGCTGGTCTGCACGTCATGCATCCGAAGCGGTCGCGTGGCAAAATAGCCCGGCGTTCTCCTCCGCACCTCTTCCCCAATTGAGGTCTGCCTTTGTTCTCCGCGCGCCGCCCTTCCGGCGCTGGGCGCTCGTGTGCTTTATTGGCCGTGAAACCATGTCCGCCCGGACTTAACCGGCTGATAGAAGCAGCGACGAAATGACGCGAACACTCAGGGGCTCATGACGCGCCGCACTTGATAGACACCATCAATTTTGCGGAGATTTGCGACAATTTTATTCAGATGCTGCATGTCCACGATGGCGAGGGTTACGTCAATGGAGGCGCGCTCCTCCCCCGTGCGGGCCTCGATATTTTGGATGTTAGAATGCTAGTCGCTGATCACAGACTTGACCTCCGCCAGCATTCCTTGCCGGTCCTCTGTAGTCAAAGTGAGTTTAACCGGATAGAGGGTTTGTTTAGGGCCCGACCATTCCACATCAATGCGGCGTTCGGCGTCGTAAAGAAGGTTCTGCA
>JBOGJY010000187.1:0-3363 GCA_050745325.1 Terriglobia bacterium | reverse complement strand
CCCTTGGCTCTCGTCTCACGACGAAAGGCCCACCCAGTGCGCCGGCTGATGGATCAAAAATAGGGGAATGGGAGGCAGGAATGGGGGCCAAAGAGAGCTGAAACCAAAAAGGATTGTTTTACTTTTTTCAAGCTATTGAAAACAAAGGGTCGAAACCGGAACGAACCGGAACGAACCGGACTCTAATGATTGTAAAATCACGGCAATTGACTGAATATGAAGGGGATAGCCGGATTGATCCGGTACAATGAGGCATATTGCACAAAATAAAGGAGATTGCGGCTTGGGTAGAGTTCCGCTCCGGTTGGCTTTCGATTGGTAAGCCGTTTTTCGGCCATCGGGCATGAACTCGGGCGAGGCTGAGGCAGGCTCTACAGGGCGGCAAAAGACTTGTGGAGGGCTGCGCGGGCGCCCCGGTATCTTGCCGGCAAGCCGGGACGCCCGGACAAGCCGCTGGGATGGGGGGCTACGCCGCCGCGTTCACAGGCAGGCGATCCGAAATTCAAACTAACCCACTACCACCGAATGCATGACCGAATGCATGACGTTGACTTATGGCTGTAACAGTGATATCCAAAGGGTAGTTACTTTTTGATAACTACACATAAGGATGACGAACCCATGCTTCGAACCGTGCTCGTCGCGGATGACAACCTGACCGTTCAGCGGATGGCCTCCGAGATGTTATCGGAGGAAGGGATGGAGGTGATCACCGTAGCGAACGGCATGGCAGCCATCAAGAAGCTTCCAGAGGTCAAGCCGCTCGTGGTGGTTGCCGACGTCGATATGCCCGGAAAAAATGGATACGAGGTCTGCGACTTCGTAAAGAGCCAGCCCGAGCTCGGCTACGTGCGCGTCCTACTGTTGGTGAGCGACACAGACCCCTTGGACGGGGACCGCGGCGCGGAGGTGCGCGCTGACGGGATTGTGAAAAAGCCGTTTGACCGCCAGGAGTTTATCTCCATTGTGGCGAAGTCGATGGGCGAGGCGCAGGCGATGTGCCCGCCGCCCGCGGCGGTTGAAGCGGCTGGGCCTACTGAAGCGGCTGAATCGGCTGAGCCGGTCGAGCCAGTTGGAGCAAGTGAGCTAAATGGACCAGATGGATTAGCGGGGCCGCATGGGCCTGTCGAGGTTGCTCCGCCGCCAGCGGACCATCCCGCGTTTGAGACCACCGTGGAATGCGCGGCGCCGCCCGAAGCTCCTGATGAACTCGCGGCGTTCTCAAACATCATGCCGGATGAATTCGCCGCCGCTTCCCTTGAATCCTCAGAGCCTCCTATCGTAGACTGGCCGGCCGGGCCGTGGGTGGCCGACGAGCTGTCCGGGCTTGCGGCGACCGGTTCGGAACCCGCGTTTATAGAGTCTTCACTTCAGGATTTTGCCGCGCCACAGGCAGTTGTGACGGCAGTGGCTGAGGTGGCGGCGCCTGAACCCGCTCCGCTTCCCGATCATACACAGCCGGATATTCCCGAGGCGTACTTTTTTGCGGAACAACAGATTCCCGAAGCAGCGCCTTCTGACCTCACGCCTGGCGCGGCGCCGCTTGCCGGATCGCCGGAGGGCGGCCTCGGAGCAGCCGCGCCGGCAATCGACGCTTCGTTAGTGTCTGCCATAATCCATGCGGTGGTTGCGCGCATGGCGCCCCCAGCGCTTCCTCGGGAAGCGGTTCAGGGTCTAGAGCGCCGGCTGGTGGACGAGGTTATGGCAGAGATTGCGGCGAAGCTTTAGCGAGGCTTCGCCTCAGACAAACGAGTCGCGGCCCCTCGAGCCTGTGTGGCAACTGCGGTTTTGATGGTTGTAGCGGTGGCCTCTGGCCGCCGGTTTGTAAATAGGAAAGACCGGCGGCCAGTGGCCGCCGCTACAACCATCCCGAGGAATTTACTCTGAGCAAAGCCGAAGGGCGGTCCATCCTCTCCTTCCGATTCGGGGAAGAGGGGCTGGAGGTAAGCGAGGGCAGGGGGGGTAGCAAAGATTTCAATATATCTCATTGAACTGTTTTGCTAAGCGAGCTAAGATGCATAATCGCGTGGGCATTTAGGGCTGAACGGTCCGGAGGGGAATTAACTGGTGCATAAGGATGACTGCTGATGGCGTGGTGGGAAAAAGATAAGAAAGGTCAACCAATCCCCGCAAGACCTGCGGAAGATTTTCCCGAGCCGCGGATTCCGCCGCCCCCCGAGCCTGCAATCGAAGAGCCGCGCTCTGTCCTGCCTGCGACTCCCAAACCTTCAACGGAGAAAGTGGATAATCCCATGACGGAAACTAATATGAAACCCTCCATCCCCGGCGGGGCCGGCCAGCATCACACTTACCTAGGCGGGTCGGTTGTGCTCAAAGGTGAGCTTACCGCCGACGAAGACTTGACGATTGAAGGCCAATTCGAGGGGTCGATCAGCCTGCAAGGACACTGTGTTACGGTGGGCCAGCACGGCCAGGTGAAGGCGGATATCACCGCCCGGCAAGTGGCCATCAGCGGGAAACTGAACGGCAAGGTCAACGCGCAGGAAAAGATCGAAATCCGGCGCACGGGTAATGTGGTGGGCGATTTAATATCGGCCGGCGTCGCCATTGAAGAAGGGGCGTACTTCAAGGGGAGCATCGAGATCCTCCGTGACGAGGATAAACCGGCGGCGAGAACGCCGCTCTCGGTCCCCACGGTGCTAAGAGCAAAGGCCGAGGCGTAGCTTTGCCTCCCACCGCTCTTCGAGGACGCAAATAAGAGAAAAGAATGACGGCGAATGGCGTGGACCCATGGACATGACGTTGCGACCGGCGCGGTCCGCTCCGCGGCTGGCGTTCCGGCGGTGAGCCAGGGGCTCGAATGGCTCTGGCAGCATTTGCGCGACGTAGCAAAACCTCACACCCTCGATTGCGGTCCCGTCTCTCCCGCCACCTTGCAGGCGCTTCTGCGGCGCGGCGCGAAGTTCTACGCCGCCGACCTGATGACGCCGCTTTTCCACGGTGACAGCAGGTTTTGGGACCGCAGCGGGAAGACGCCGGTCTTCCTGCCACCGGAATTCCTGGCTTTGCTTCCTCCCATACCGGATGGCTCGCTCACCGCCATCCTCAGTTGGAACCTGCTGGATCTCGCTCCGCACGAAGCGCTTCCCGCTATTGTGTCCCGGCTCTTCTCCCTGTTGCAGCCGATGGGCTTGCTGTTTTGCGTCCTGCGCGAGCCTCAGACCAGGGTGGGTGTGGAACACCGCTGGTGGCTGGAAACGCTCGGCGCGCCGCGCAGCGAAGCGGACAGCAAGAGGTCCTTCCCTTACCCCGCCATCACCAATCGTGAAATCGAGCGGCTGCTGCCGGAGGCGAGCATTAAGACCTTCCTCACCCGCTCCGGCCGCCGCGAGATTCTGGCGA
>JBOGJY010000186.1:0-9505 GCA_050745325.1 Terriglobia bacterium | reverse complement strand
ACGCCGCAGTGTTTACAAAAATCGTGGCAACTTCCGATGGGTTGACCACACCCAGAAGTAATCGCTCCCGGATTCGCCGAACTATGAAAGCGGTCCCTAATTGTGGTTTGGAGTCCGCTGGCTGTTTACTTTGCAGCGGGCATAGCGAGTTCGTGAACCACGGCGGCCTACTGCTTACTGCTTACTGCTTACTGCCTGCGCTGGCGCGCCGGAAGTATAGACGAACTGCGTAATCTCGCTCCGCTGCTTGGCCTCATCTTTGACCTGCTGCTGGTGCAAACGGTTAAAGGTCTGAAACTCGCCCTGAGCCGCGGCGCGCTGTCCGGTGCGCACCATTGCCTCCCCAAGCCGGTAGTGGGCGTCGGCAAGGTCAGGCTGGCGGCGGATGGCCTGCCGGTATTGGCTGATGGCTGCCTCCCACCGGCGCTGCCCGGCGTAAAGGATGCCGAGCTGCAAATGCGCCTCCGTGAATGCCGGCTCAATGGCCACGGCGCTTTCAAGCAGCTTTTGAACTTTGCTCAAATCCAGGGTCTGATTCTCAGTGCGCGAAGCCTTCCACAGGCTCATCGCGTAGTAATAGAGCGCCTGGGCATTATGCGGCTGCAGCGTGGCGTAGCGGGCGAAGCGGTCCGTGACGGCGGCCGCCTGAAGCGGTGAAACGTCATAGATTTTGCCGAGAAAAGTGTAGGGGCGGGGGTCTTTTGGGTTCACGTCAATGGCATGGCAGAAGGCGTCGATTGCGTCCTGATAATGGCCGCGCGAATAAAGCGCAATGCCATAGCCAGCCTGCATCCGCGCCGAACGGGGGTAGAGTTGAACACCGCGGCTCAAAACCTGAATGGCGAGCTCGAGCGTGTGATGCAGCAGCAGCTCGCTTCCCCAAGCGAAGATATTGTTTTCGCTCGGGTCCATATGAGCGGCAGTCTGATACTCCGTGGCAGCCTGCACGTATTGGCCGGTGTGTTCATCCGCGGCGCCGAGAAGCGAATGCAATTCCGCCGAGTTCTGATAGGTCAGCAGAGTCTCAAGGTTCTTTCGGGCGTCTGCGAATGCGCCCATCTTGATTTGAGCCAGGGCCAGGTCATAACCGTTGTTCACTGAGGGCGGGCTGATTTCCTGGGCTTTTGCGAGATAGGGAATGGCGGCTCCCAATTTGCCCACACCGATATAGAATTCCCCGAGATTGTGATTGGTTTCGTAGCTCGCAGGTTCAATCGCGGCGGCTTTCTTGAACTCGCTTTCCGCCCTGGCATTCTGATGAAGCTCCAAGAGATTTGCCGCCAGGTACATTCGCGCTTCGGCCGACTGTGGCTTGATTTGAACCGCTCTTGCAAGATACGTGCTGGCGCGGTTTTGATCGTTTTCACCTGCATAAACCAGGCCCATCAACTCGTTTAGCTCGAAATCTCTGGGGTATTGTTCGAGAAGCTTGATGAGGATCGGCCGTGCCTGGCTGAATTGCTGTTTCTGGTAAAATGCCACTGCGGCCTGGAACTCCTGGTTGGCGCCGGACGGCCGCCCCTGCTGCTCGCCAAAGGTCAGACAGGCGGGAATCAACACACATACTGAAATTGCAAGCCACAAACGGCGCCCTCTGCGCATGGCTGTATTGTAATCCCGGCGCCGCATGTTCCCAAATTCCTTTGAATCCCTGAAGTGGCTGTGATAGCCTTGCGGGGAGCGGTCTCTCGAGAGGCCCGCAAGGCAAAAGAAGCCAGGCCTTCAGGAGCCGAAAGAGGTAAACCCATGCGCCGGCCGTTCGGAATTGATATTAGCGGTCGCAGTCCCCAGGAAGCCGTCCGGCAAATCTCCCTAAGCCGCCGTGATTTTCTTCGTGTGGCTACCGGCGCCACGGCGGGGGGCGCCTTATTTGGCTTTGCTCCGCTGCGGGCTCTGGCCGCGCCGCGGTCGCGCGACCGGAAAGTGGTGGTGGTCACGTTTGGCGGAGGCTCCCGCGACGAAGAAACGTTCATGCCCGAGGGCCAGGAGAACATCCCCCACCTTTTGAATGAACTCATTCCTCAATCAACCTTTTTTACGCAGGTAGTCAATCGCGGCATCCTGGGGCACTACGTGGCGACCGCGAGCCTGGCGACCGGTGTCTATGAGACCTTCGATAATTTTGCCGCGGTGCCTCCCGACCACCCTACGGTCTTTGAGTATTTCCGCAAGGACTTGAACCGGCCGGCGCACGATGCCTGGGTGGTTGCGCCGAGCAACGGCTTCAACCGCATCGGCGGAAGCGATTCGCGCTCGTTTGGACCTGATTATGGAGCCGGGGTCATTCTGCCCAAGCGGTTGCTGGCCGAAGCCCTCTCGGCGAAGAACAGCATCCAATACGAACACCTTCTGCAGGATAACTACGAAACGCCTCTCTACGCTCCGAAGCTCGGCGGCGATGAGATCAACCTCCACCAGTTTGCCGAGCTTCTCAAGGTATCGGTTGCCGATTTCACCGCCCATGCGCGAAGTCTGGCAAGCCCAGACGAGCTTTCCGTCTATGTCGCGCGGCAGCTCATGCGGCAGCTTGCGCCCAGCTTGCTTTGGATTACGCTTCACGATATGGATGTCGCGCACTCGGGATCGTACTCACTTTATATTGCGGGAATCCAGCGCACCGACCGGCTCTGCGGCGAAATTTGGAAGATGATTCAGAGTGAACCCGAGTACGCCGGCAAGACAACTTTGTTTATCCTGCCGGATTTTGGCCGTGACTCTGATACCGACCCCGGAGGCAACGGATTCCAGCACCATCGCACCGGCGATGCCCTTTCCCGCACTACCTGGATGATGGTGATGGGGCCGGGAATCCGCGAAAATACGGTTGTGGACCGGCAGGCGCAGTCAACCGATCTGGCGCCGACACTCGGCGCGCTGCTTGGGTTTTCCCCCCGCATGGGGCAGGGCACACCGCTGGCGGAGGTTTTGTAGTTGCTATGCTTCCTAGTCAGCTTGACGCCAAGCAATTTAAGGATTATCCACCGGAGGCAAGGCAGCTTGCCACGGACCGTATCGGGTTGCTGCGCGAGCTCCCGCTCAGCTTCGTGCCGCTGCTGCTGCAACAGGTAAGCGAGTACGACTGGAGGTTTCCGGCCGAACGCAAGGATGTCGACCGTCAATTCTCTTATCTCGCCTCGCTTTCTCCCGCCCAGCGAACCCGTGTTATGGCTGGGTTCGCGCAATTACGCCTTTCTTCCGATCTTGAACGTCTCAACTGGGTGGACGAGCCGGGCAGGTTTTCTGAGCGCCTGTCGGCGTACCTTTGGGCGACCCATCAGATTGACGCTTTCCGGGCCGCGGCGATCAGTTTTGTCCAAGAAGTTGACGCCGCTATACCGCAGGAACGGGTTCCAATACGGCGCGCCGGAATCGTCGTCATTGGGAAAGATGTCACGGAGAATGCCTATCCGCTCTTCCGCAAGCTTCGCCCGCACGGCGTGTATTTTAATAACGTAAAGCCCGGCGACGGAGTGCGGACACTGCTCGACGCGGCCACGGCGAGGGCCGCGAGGCGCCCTATTCCCTACGGCCATTGGTATATCGAAGGGGCAGACCCGGAGCCGGTTTCCGGCGCGGCGCTCACTTGCGTTTCTTACAATGCGCTCAAGCCGGTTCGCGCCGCTTTGCTGAATAGAATCGAGAAGGCGATCAACGGCGGCATCTCGGGACCTGAGGCGCTTCGCACCATGCTCCACGAAATGCGTCCCGAAGAAATTGGCCTGAGTGGGGCGCCGGACGACTTGACGCTGAGCCGTTTTCAAACCAGCTTGCTGACGGAAGGCTCTGGCACCCAGATCTTCAGCACCACTTTTGTGCAGTGGGCGGCGCGCGAAGCGTTGCGGCGCGCCCAGCCTGTGACGATCTTCGCTCGTTTCGCGCCCCGGCAGCGCGAACGCCCGATGAATGAAATGCTTTCCGGGAAAGAAGAGAATCCGGCGCCCGACCCGGCGGGATCGCTGATCGATGCGGATATGGGAGCGTATTACACGTGGCTCGATCAGCAACGCCTGTCGGGCGCGGACCAGGCGTCCTTCCTGGTGTGGTTCGAAAACCACAACGAGGCGTTAGCGATTGCGCCTGGACTGCCCCGCCATACCGAGTCGAGTAGCCCCGTTGATCTGAAATGGCTGGCTGGCCAGGTTGTCTGACCGAAAAGCAACAGCGCCCTTGGCCTGGGTCCCCACCCCTTCCCCGCGTTAAACTAGCCAGGTTATTCTGATTTCCCCACCCATCCGGGTGCATTTCCCCCGCTCACGAAATGCCAACAGTCATGGCGCCAGAATAATCCGTTGGAACAAATTTTTTATTTAACACCGTGATGTGAATCGGCTGGCAAGACATTGCGAGGGCCAGTAAAACTGTGGGGCCAAACCATGGGTCGACGTCAGCCTGCGCTACCTGTGCAAGCCTTGCCGTGAGGCTGCCCCAATCCGCCGTTGTACTTGGGTCTAAGCGGTGAAGCGTGGCGTCCAAGTCGGCGCACAGATTCATATATTGCTGGCCGGCGCTAAAGTAAAGGCCGAGTTGGTTTGCATCGATGTTGCTGAGACCGTCGCCGAAATAATTCATCAGCATCGACGATTGACAGTCTCCGTAGCTTTGCCGGTTGGTCTCCTGGTTCGGGTCTGGATTCCCTTCGGAGTCGGTATAACCATTGGTCAGACGGTTGAATGCGGCCCAGGAAGAATAGTCCTTATAGAAGCCCCCGCTGGGGTTTCCGCCCAGCCATTTGGTAAGAAAGGCCGCCGGATCACTGGGAAGTTTGTCCGATGCCCATGCGTAAGCGCTCCAGTTCGCGGCGTCGGAGGGCAGGCGTTGCAGGGCGGACGCTTCGCAGATCAGATGCAGGCTCGTTACACCTGGCCGCGAAGAAAAATTGCCGAAGAGCGCGCCGGCCGAAGTCACATCCGCTCCCACGCCGTTCGGCGGGAGCAGTGACCCTAATGCCCCGAGCAGCGCGCCAAGGCGGGCAGTCTGAGTCCTGTCGCTCGCGCTCGAAAGAATCCCGTGCAGCCGGATTTGAATCTTCGACGCCTCGATCGAACCGCTATCATCAGCCCCTTGGGCGTTCCCTTCGAGATAGATAACTGTGCTCGACTTGCTTCCAAAGTCGAGGGTTGTAGCCACTTTGCCGGTATCCGTTTCAAGAAAGAACTGGCCGTTGCCGGCATAGCGAACGGTAGAACGGGCGAAGTAAGTGTCGATCTGCTGAAAATAGGTAAGCCCAAAAAGGGTAAGCGTGAGTTTGGTGGAGTTGTAATGCACGTTCTCGAAGCCGGAGCCCGGATCGAGCGTGACCGCGCCCGTCTCGGTCGCTCCCAGGAAGTCACCGCTCACAGCATCCTGCCAGGCCTGGGGAAAGGCTCCATTCGTCAAATCAAAATTCCAGGTGAAGGCGCTGAGAAAACCTGTTGTGTTTTGAAAGAGAAGGGCAAGAGTGATTTCTCCCTGGGTTCCGAACTTCTGAAATAGCCCCAGCAGCCATTGGTTGGCGTCACTGATATATTTCGGGACTTCCTTTTGGAGTTGATCGAGGAGTGTCTGGATGGCTTCGCCGGGCTGAGGATTCGCACTGCCATAGGCCTTTTGAAGAATCCATTGGATTAGCGTACCCGCATTCACAGAAAGCTCCGGAGGTGAAATCTGGCTGATTCCCGCGTCAGCCGAAAGCTGAAGCCCTCGCTGTGAAGTTGTCCCAGGCGATAGATGGAGCGTCGCCGTCCCGGCCTTGCCAGGGTCAGGCTTGCTCCGCTCGAGAAAACACTGAAACCTCCGGCGCCAATTGAATTTGACCGATGGGCCGACAGTCGCCGAAACAGTAAAGATCTGAGGGCTTGAGATATTAAAAATCTTGCTCAGTTTCTCGAAAACGGCGTCAATCTCACTGAGGCTGTATCCACCGACCGAGGCGTCAATACCATACGTCATTCCAAAGCAGACATTGAGGGCGCCGTCCAATTCATAGTAAATACAATCACCGTCTTCAAGGTTGTTGAGGGTATTGAGATGGAGGGGCAATGTGAACGCCGCGACCGCCCCGGCCAAAGCGTCGCGAAGGATCGTGCTTCCGGGGAACGCTTTGTAGTTGCGAACCGTGTAGGAAGCGGATCCGTCATCATCGGTTGTGACTCCAATGTTTCCTGTTGACGCATTCGCTGCAAGACTTCCCGTAATATTAAATTGAAATTCGGTGATCACATAGATACTATCCGGCTTCCCTGGGCAGGATGCGGGCTCCCGGTTGCCGAAATCCTTGTAGTAGGTAAACAGAGGCGCCTTTGCGGGGGAGTGAATCGTAATGGCAGCCGATGCCTTAGACTTGAGCGAGAAAGTAGCGGGAGTTCCGGCGAGCGTCCAGGAAGGGTTTCCCGCATCAAGCTTCATGCCGCAGCACGACCCGTGCGGTACGGACGAGAGGGGTTGATTGAGAAGCGCGGTGAGTCGCCCGTCAAAAATGAACTTCAGATCCTGCGCCGTTTTGCTAAAATCCTTGGAAGTGAGGTGAGCGGTGGAAAGAGAATCCGCTCCAATTTGTAACGCGATGTTTGCCATGAAGCCTCCGCCGGACTTCTTCCAAGTCTATTTGACAACCGAGGTTGTAGCGGCGGTCTGTGGCCGCCGCTCTTTGTTTTTAAATAAACACGGCGTTCATAGAGTCCCGCTACAGCGCAAGAACAGCAGTTGTCACACAGACTCTGAAGCAGCCATCTGTCTGCGCCATATCCAGGATTTGGGGAAAACGATGGTCGTATTGTGTTCCGAAAAAGGGGCAGAGTCAATCAGAAAGACCGGCTGCGAGCGGGGGGGGTGGCAATTCTTCATATGCCGGACTTCTGCATTTTTGCAAAAGAGCCATCAAACTCGATTCCTTGACGCCCCGATTACGAACATGCTATAAATTCGGCTTGCGCTAGTGTTGCGTTCGGAAATTGCGATAACTTATTCGGCGCGTGTTCTTTCATTGTAGCGCCGGGCTTTACGCCACGCATGTCGCCCTAAAGGGCGACGCTACAAGACGCTACAAGTAAACGTAGTTGAAAAGCACAACGCTAGCAGCGTGTTCTCTCTCCTAGCACTCATCCTGTATCTTATACCGGCAACCTCAACGGACGGTTATCCGCTGAGGCTGGCGCCGTTGAGCGCCATCGGAGGCCAAGTTGATTGATGACCGTGTTCTCTGCATAATCCTGGGCTTTGAAGCAGTCACCCTCATGACCGCCTTCTTTCTCGTGAGGCTTGTCTTGCGTCAGGAAGCGGGAAAGGTGGACGGCTGTGGCAATCAAAACACCATTGGAAAAGCCGCCCGGACCACGCTGCGCCTGGCGCGCGGCTGCATCATGAGCGTCTGGTCAGCCCGCGCCGGCATTTCCAGGCTGGCCGCCGCTGGCGCCACCCTGGCTTTCCTCGCACCCATCGGAGCCTACGCGCAAACGGCGACGGAACCTGCTGGCGAAGCCAATCTAAAGCTGCCGGACTTTACCCAGGTTCAATTCCTGGGCGTCGATGGACACAGGCTGCTGATGTACGGCATTCTCTTCTGCATCTTCGGCCTGATTTTTGGCCTCACGATTTATAGCCGCCTGAAGAACCTGCCCGCCCACGAATCGATGAAGGAAATGTCCCAGATCATCTGGGAAACCTGCAAAACGTATCTGGTGACGCAGGGAAAGTTTCTCTTTCTCCTTTGGATTTTCATCGCCGCCATCATCGTGGTCTATTTCGGCGTGCTGCTGAAGTTTGAGGCGCTGCGCGTGGTCATGATTCTGGTATTCAGCGTCCTCGGGATTTGCGGCAGCTATGGCGTGGCGTGGTTCGGCATCCGGGTGACCACATTTGACAACTCCCGCACGGCTTTTGACAGCCTGAGGGGCAAGCCTTTTCCCCTCTATGAAATTCCCATCCGCGCCGGCATGAGCATTGGCATGATGCTGATCAGCGTCGAGCTGCTGATGATGCTGATCATTTTGCTGTTTGTTCCCGGCAGCTACGCCGGTCCCTGTTTCATCGGGTTCGCCATTGGCGAGTCGCTCGGCGCGGCGGCGTTGCGGATTGCCGGCGGCATTTTTACCAAGATCGCCGATATCGGCGCCGACCTGATGAAGATCGTCTTCAAAATCAAGGAAGACGACGCGCGGAATCCAGGCGTGATCGCTGACTGCACCGGAGATAACGCGGGCGATTCAGTGGGGCCGAGCGCCGATGGCTTCGAAACCTATGGCGTTACGGGCGTCGCGCTGATTGCGTTCATCTTACTCGGAGTCAAGAGCCAGGCCATTCAGGTGCAGTTGCTGGTGTGGATTTTCGTCATCCGCGTCGCCATGCTCGTGGCCGCCGCAGCGGCCTACTACATCAATAGCGCCATCGCCAAAGCAAAATACAGCCATGCGGACCAGATGAACTTTGAAGCGCCTCTCACCACGCTCGTCTGGATCACTTCCTTCGCGTCGATCGGCCTCACCTTTTTGGTCTCCTGGATTCTTCTGCCCAGTCTTGGCGGCGATCCTTCGCTCTGGTGGAAGCTTTCGGCCATCGTTTCGTGCGGCACGCTCGCCGGCGCGATTATTCCGGAATTGGTGAAAGTGTTCACCTCAACCGAGTCGCGGCACGTCAAAGAAGTGGTGTCGTCGGCGCAGGAGGGCGGCGCGTCGCTCGATATCCTCTCGGGCTTTGTGGCCGGCAATTTCTCGGCCTATTATCTTGGCCTGGTGATGGTGCTGCTCATGGCGATTGGCTCCTGGGTCAGCGTGCGGGGCCTCGAAAACATCATGCTCGCCGCGCCCGTCTTTGCCTTTGGTCTGGTTGCTTTCGGATTTCTCGGCATGGGTCCGGTCACCATCGCGGTCGACTCCTACGGCCCGGTCACGGACAACGCGCAATCCATCTACGAGCTTTCGCTGATCGAGCAGGTTCCGGGCATCCGGGGCGAAATGAAGAGGGATTACAACGTGGACGTTAACTTCGAGCGCGCCAAGGAGATGCTCGAAGCCAACGACGGCGCCGGGAACACCTTTAAAGCCACCGCCAAGCCGGTGCTGATTGGCACCGCGGTGGTGGGCGTGACCACGCTGATTTTTTCCATCGTGATGGCGCTCACGCATGGGCTGACGGTGAATTTGGAAAAACTCTCGATCCTCTATCCGCCCTTCCTGCTGGGGTTGCTGGCCGGTGGCGCCGTGGTGTTCTGGTTCACGGGAGCGGCGACGCAGGCGGTCACCACGGGCGCGTACCGCGCGGTGGAGTTCATCAAAGGCAGCATGCGACTGGATGGCGAGGCCAAGGCCTCCATCAGCGATAGCAAGAAGGTCGTCGAGATCTGCACCAACTACGCGCAGAAGGGCATGATCAATATTTTTATTGCCGTGTTCTTTGCTGCGCTGGCGTTTGCCTTTGCCGAACCCTTCCTGTTTATTGGATATCTCATAGCGATCGCGTTTTTTGGCCTGTATCAGGCCATTTTCATGGCCAATGCCGGCGGGGCGTGGGACAACGCCAAAAAGATTGTCGA
>JBOGJY010000185.1:0-13112 GCA_050745325.1 Terriglobia bacterium | reverse complement strand
TCGCGGACGTGGTCCTTGGCCGTGCCGGCGTAAACGGTAAGATAACCCGCGTCGCGGAAGCTGCTCAGGCCGGAGAAGACGGCGTAAGCCAAGCCGCGCTTCTCGCGGATATTCTGAAACAGGCGCGAGCTCATGCCGCCACCCATAATCGTGTTCATAATGTAGCAGGCGTACCGCTTATCGTGAGAATTTGAATACGCCGGAGCGCCCAGCAGGATGTGCGCCTGCTCCAGGTTTTTCTTCTGACGGCGGCGGATGATGGGATGCGGCACGGGCGCCTTTTCGTTCGCCAAAGGCTTCCCGGAAGGAATCCCGGCAAAGGCCTTGGATACCAGGTCCACGATCTGTTTGTGGCGCAGGTTGCCCGCCGCGGTGATCAGCATGTTCTGCGGTGCGTAATGCCGGTGGAAATAATCCAGCAGGTGGCGCCGGTCGAAGCTTCTCACTGTCCTCCTGGTTCCGAGAATCGGGCGGCCAAGAGCGTGTCCCCGCCAATAACTTTGGGTAAATATCTCGTGCACCAAGTCGTCGGGCGTGTCCTCCACCATCTTGATCTCTTCCTGAACCACCTGGCTTTCCTTGGCGATATCTTCGGCGCGAAAGAGAGGATTTTTCACCAAGTCCGACAGCACGTCAAAAGCGCGCGGAAGGTGCTCATCCAAAACCTTAACCGAGAAGCTTGTACATTCCTTGGCCGTGAACGCATCAAGGTGGCCGCCAATAGCGTCCGCCGAGCGGGCAATGTCTTCCGCAGTACGGTTCTCGGTCCCCTTAAAAACCATGTGTTCGAGGAAGTGCGTGATGCCGTTCTCAGGCTCGCGCTCGTGCCGTGATCCGGTCCTCACCCAAATGCCAATGGATACCGATCGTACGGCAGGCATCACTTCCGTGACAATTGACAAACCGTTGGGAAGCACTTCTTTTTGTACTTCCTGCTTTTGCACTTCTGGCATGGCGTTTTCCGTGTACTTCCAATGAGGTTTGGCCTAATACCCAGTCCTGCCGCGACAAATCCTACAGACGGGAATCCTGAAGGGGTCAGGTGGCGCGAAGTTGATTATTAACCCCGCAGCTTTTTAAGTGTCGAATGAAAAGCTCCAGCCTTATAGAATAAGGCCGCGCTCCCCCACTCTGGTTGGTTAGATGCACGATGGGCCGGATGGGCGCAACCCGGGTTGGAGTCGCTGATGCCCGTCAGCAAGTCTCAAGCTTCATAAGCCCGGGCTGCCACCCACGCCTATTCTCCCACAAAAGCCCCAAAAGGGCTATCGGCAGAAGGGCCAAGCTTGCGCCAGTAAGTGTTTTTGCGTCTCAGAAAAGGCGGTCATCTAAATAACACTATATATATCAATGCGTTATGCGATTATTAGAACTCACGCTCCAAACCCGCCCAAAACCCCCAGCGGGTCATATTTTCGCTTCAATTCGCCTATTTTCGCCCATTGGGCGCCAAAGTGAGCTTTCCAGTCAGAGGCGTTGAAATCCAGCCATCCAGAAAGATATCTCTTGCCGCTGAGCATCGTGGCAGCTTGGCTTGCCTGCTTGAGGCGAGGCAGCGCCCGGTCAAGTAAATGTCTCGGAACGGCAGGCAGAATGCCAAGTCCCATCATGTATTCTTCATCGGGACGGCATAGGTAAGGCACAGAGGTTGCACGGCCTCGCGCGGGCCAAAGCAGAATATGACCGCCGGTCAAAAACTGCGGCTGCATCTGCGCGATCATCTGGCCGATGTAAAGCGCGGACGCGCTCCAAGGCAGGATGCATTCCATCCAAGGATGAGCGCAATCCCAAAATCCCCCGGCTTTCCAAAGATCAAACAACGGGTCAAGCCGCGAGAAGAACTCGCCAATCTCGCCGTCCTCCGTATGCGAGTGCTTGTAATAGTGCAAGCCCGCAAGTTTTTCTCCGGCAACCGGAACCTCTGAAACGCCGGTTTCCACCGTGCAATGCAGGGGGAAGAACCATTGCGCGAAGGGTTGGCGCCGCCCCTCAACCTTCTTCAGCCCCTGCGGCAAAGGCACGCACCAGGACTCAAGATAATCAAACCGCTCTTCGTCCATCAACGTCTTGAGATCGCCAAAAAGCGCGCCGAGATCGTCATAGAGCAGATCGAAGGACCGGAAACGCGGCTGGTGGCGGCGCAGTTCGAGCGTGGCCTCGGTGATCACGCCAAACCTTCCCAACCCGGCGCGCACCGCGTCGAACAACTCGGACCCTTGGGCGCATTGGACAATCTCGCCATCCCCGGTCACCACCTCAAGCCCCAGGCAATGGTCCGCCTGCGTGCCGCTCCGCCACGAGGCCACACCCAGCCCCGCCGTCGAAAGCGTCCCCCCCACGGTGACATCAAGGTTGTTGGTGAGCACGGGGGGCGAAAGGCCGACGGGCAGCAGCTTATCGACCAGCGTCCGCCATGTAACGCCTGCCTGGCAAACCACCTGCCCGCGCGCCTCGTCAACTCGCAGTATTCGGTCGAGCCCGCGTATGTCAAGCAGGATTTGGTCAGAAAGCGATTGACCGTTCTGCGAATGTCCGCAGCCCCGCACCGAGACGTTCAGGGAGTGGCGGCCAGCGAATTTCACCACCGCAACCACGTCGCTTGGCGAAACCGGCCGCACCACGGCAGCGGGCTTGCGCTCCACCACCCGGCCAAAGTCCGTAGAGACTTCAGCCAGGGAGGCGTCATCCGTAAGCACTGCGCCCGCGACCTTCGTGGCTAACTCTGTGGTCCAGTTTATGCTATGCACCACCGCGCTAGCCCTCTTCGGCGCAGGAAACAAACGTGAAGGCATAGGCCTCGATGCCAGAAGTAATAAACGTAAGCTCCAGAAGCCGGGAGTCAGCTTGCTCTTTCTTCAGCAGCCGGTACATCCGCGGCTCTTTAACCGCCACCAGCGATTTCCCGCCGTGAAGCGTCACGTCCTCGCCAGCTTCCTGAGCTTCAAGCGGCTTTCCATCGACGCTGACAGCTACCAGTCCGGCGCCTTCTTCTGGCGGGCTCATGACAAGGTTCACCTCTGCCGCGCGAATTTGCGCCAGCAGGCGGGAGGGTTGACCATCCAGTGGGCAGGCCTCGATCGATTCGCTTCCGGCAAACCAAGCGCCGTCCAGCCATGCTACGTCAGGCGTCAGTGTTTCCGGCGCTCGATACGCCTTCACTTCGTTCTTTGCATAGCCAGGCTCGTTTCCGAGGCGGCCGCGCTCGAAACCAAGATAAAGTTCGGGGGTGACAGGCACGCAACGGGCGCCGGGCTTGTCTGCCGGCCGAAGCGGCTCCATGAGGCGCGGCAAGCTCATGCCAGGATTAATCTCGCCCAGCAATTTTTGGATGGCCTCTTCAGATTCGCGGTAACCGCCTTCGCCGAAATGGTAATAGCGGAGATAACCCTTTGCGTCAATCAGGTATTTGGCTGGCCAGCAGCGGTTAGAGTAGGCCTGCCAAATCTGGTAGTCGTTATCCAGCACGACGGGGTATTCAATCCCCATTTCTTTGACCGCGCGCTCGACGTACTTCGCCGTGCGCGCAAAATGGAATTCCGGCGCATGGACGCCGATCACCGTAAGACCGTGGCGCCGATAGCGCTCGTCCCACTCTTTGAGGTAGGGCAGCGTGCGGACGCAATTCACGCACGTATAGTCCCAGAAATCCACCAGGGCCACACGGCCTCGAAGCGCGGCGAGCGTGAGCGAAGGAGAATTAATCCAGTGACGCCCAACCTCGGGAGCATGAATTTTTTCGGCCGTATCCAGCCACATACGCAGAACCCGTTTCTCCCGTCAATCTATCACGCTTAGAGAACGGGCAGCGAGGGCATTGTGAGC
Organism: Terriglobia bacterium; assembly: GCA_050745325.1. GTDB lineage: Bacteria > Acidobacteriota > Terriglobia > UBA7540 > UBA7540 > RH2-MAG17b. Next base: position 9,290 of record JBOGJY010000185.1, on the reverse strand, counting down.
AACAGCTACCGGGAAACTGCCGGATCGAGCTGACCTACCAATTTCTCGTAGCTGGTGTGGTAGCCAACGTTTTCAGGCTCAAGGGAAGTGGCGATTCGAAGCTCCTGAAGGGCCTGCTGGCTTTCCCCCTCGGCGAGAAGCGCCGAAGCGAGGTCAGCATGAACCACAGCGTCGCCTGGCTTCGTCTTAAGCGCAAAGTGATACTCGCGGATTGCCCCCCTAACGTCCTTTTCTCTCACCAGGACAAGCCCCAAAGCCAGGTGCGACTTTTCACTTGAAGGATCAAGGCGAAGCGCGGTCCGAAGCTCGGAGGCAGCCTCCGAATCAGCGCCTTGCTCGTAGAGTGCGGCGCCCAGCGCATAACATACGCTGGCGTCACGCGGGTTCAGGCTGATCGCTTCGCGGTACTGCTGAATGGCCCCGTCCAAGTCGTGCTTTTTCATCAAGTCGTTGCCGAGATTGACGCGGGCCGGAACCGAATCCGGGGAAAGCAGTATCGACTCGCGGTATTGTTCGATGCTCTGGTCAAGATTCCCCACCTCGCTGAGCGCAAGACCAAGGTAGAAATGCGTCGCCGCGTCCGCAGGGTTTAGCTGGATAGACTTGATTAACTCCGCCTGCGCCTGAGACCACAACTGGCGATCAAGAAGCTGCTTGCCTTTGACCCGGTGATCCTGCGCTTCGTACCAATGATCATCTGAAGAAGCCGTTTGCGAAAAGTCCTTCGTTTTTACATTCCTGAGCGCATCGAGCAGCGGCTGCTTCGCGCCGTCCTTCCGCAACTCCTGAAGAAACCCAGACGTGGCGTCAAAATCGATTCCCCGCTTCCGCACCAGGGCCGCAATCCGCTGGCTCGCCACACCACCCCGCACTAAACCCACCACTTGATCTTTCTTGAGGGGTTTCTGAGCGGCGAATGAACTTGTGGCGAAGGAGGCGAGCAGAAGAAAAAAACTCGCTCCCACGACCTTGCCAACATGCGGGACCAAGATTTTCATCCCTGCCTCCTGCTACGGCCCAAAGAATGCCCACAACGAAACTTTTTCCATCAGCTCGCGGAATTGTACCAGCCTCAAAAGCTCAAATCCGGCTGCCCGCGAGTGCTTCGCGGTATCCTCACAAATAACTTATCGAAGATACTTAGATTCAGCAGCCTTCGCGCGCTTCGCACGAGCAATTTCGGTGGCCAATTGGGCGTTAGAAGGAAACTCCGCCAAACCCTGCTCGTAGACCTGGATGGCCGCGTCATAGTCTCCACGGTCAAAATAGTATTCCCCGCGAGTGATGGCATCCTGGACGCTGGCCGACTCATCATTTGAACGCGGAGGAATCCGTGTTAAAGGTTTCTTGTGCGCTGGCGCAACGCTCGCAACTCCCGTATGTGACGTGACCGCTGGCCGGGAAGCGGCTGCGGCCGATGCGCCGCCATCCGGCGGGAGTTGAGACTGAAGGGAACCGCTCGTTGATTTCGAGACCGTCACCGGAGCGGGCTGAGACTGGGCGGCAGGCGCGGCTGGCTTAGAAACTGTCACCGGAGCTGGTTGGGACCGGGCGGGAGGCTCCGTCGCCTTGGAAACCGCCAGCGGAGTAGGCGGCGCCTGGGGCGCGGGCTGGTCCACAGTTTCTGTCTGAGGGCTGCCGTCGGCTACCCCGGAAGACAAGTAATACGAAATCTTTGTTTTGACAAACTCCGGATTGAACCAGTACGTCCTTCCCGTAAAGTACAGCCAGCCGCATCCTGACCCCACAAAGACCACAATCAGAACGACCACCGTCGCCAACACATTCAGCCACTTCCTAGATTTTGATTCTGGACGTGGCCGGTAGCCGCTAAACAGCACCGGACCTTGCTGGATAGTGCTTCCCGCCGCCGCAGAAGCAGGCTTGCCAGCGTTCAAATGAATTTCCAACTCTTTCATCGGAGCGTGGGCGGGCGTGAAAACTTTTTCAGGCTCGTCCACCGCGGCCGGAGCGAGATCGGGAATAAACGCATCTGGCTGGGCAGGCGCAGACTTCAACACGGCTCGCGGAGGTGTTGGCAGTTCGAACGACTCAAAGGATGGCGGGACCGGCTGCGCCGCTTCGGCAGGAGGCGGAATGGGAGAAGAAAAAACCGGCGGTTCAGAAAATGAGCTATTGGAGACAACGGCTGGCTCATCATCGGCCGCCTCGCGGGCGGGTGGCGCTTCCTGGGGGAGCGGCGGAACGATCTTTTTCAATGGTTCTTTCAGCGGCTCCTTCGGTGTTTCCTTGAGTGGCTGCTTTACCGGGGCGCGGCGTTCTTCCCAGGGCCCAAGCTGGTCAATAATAGCCGTGGCGCTGGCCGGCCGGTCTGCGCGCTTCTTGGCTAGCGTCCTCATCAGGAGCGTTTCCACTGCCAGCGGCGCCTCAAGGCCACTTCGGGTTGAAAGCGGGGGCGGCTCGGTAAAGATCTGCGCCAGCAAGACTTCCATTGGGGTGTTGCCCTGGAAAGGAAGTTCACCCGCGAGCATCCGGTAAAGGATAACCCCGAGCGAATACAAGTCTGACCGCCCGTCGAGCGACTCTGTGCCGGTTCCCATGGCTTGCTCCGGCGAGATATACTCCGGCGCTCCAAACAAACGCCGGCCACCATCCTCAACCTCAACCGCCAAGCGAGCCAAGTTGATGAAACGGCCCTTCTTCAAAGCCAGCGTGCCAAAGCCAAGTACCCTGACGCTCACTTCACCGTCATGATCAGCCAGAAGGATATTCGCTGGCTTCAAATCCCCGTGGACAAGGCCAGCGTGGTGCGCTGCCTCAAGGGCCATCGCAATCTGTCTTGCCAGCGAACAGGATCGCGCCAGAGTCAGCGGAGCTTCCCAGCGGATCAGTTCCTCGAGCGTGTTTCCTTCAATAAAATCCCGCACCAGGAAAGCTTGTTGCCCAGCCACATTCAGCGCGCCGGGAGGCACAATGTTCGGGTGCTCAAGCGCCTGAATTCGCCCGGCTTCTTGCTTAAGCTCATCAAGATCGGTGCCCTCGGACGGCGAAATGGGCCTTACCGCGCAAAGCCCGCCCGTCTCCATGTCCGTGGCCATGTAGACGGGGCCGAGGTCCCCTTCAGCGATCTGCTGAAGGATGCGGTACCGGCCGTCAATCAACTGGCTGTCGTTGAACATAATCGTTTCTAGCCCAAGCCGTAAAACGGCCTAACAGACGCAAGCCCCTCCGACTATAAGGTTAGCATAATCAATGGCATCTTCAAGGTGGCGCCGTGAAGTGCGCGCTCGCCGGATCATATTGAAGATTACAAATTATAGTGACATCAATCATTGTAGCGGCGGCGTCCCGCCGCCGGTTTTCCGGCGCTCAGAGAGCGCCGCTACAGAAAATAACGTCACTATGTTTGGTAATCCTCAGTAGAAAGGGAAAGGTAATGTAGATAACAACCCCTCCCCCCTGATCGGGGGGGAGAGGGTGGACCGCGTAGCGGGACGGGTGAGGGGCCACGCCTCGCCGGTTTGAGGCGGCCGCGCCAGTATCTCACGCGATTCCCTGGGCGTGCGCCACCGCGATGGCCGCCATGTTGACGATTTCTTCGACCGTGGCGCCGCGCTGCAAGACGTGTACGGGCTTCGAGAGGCCCATCAGGATGGGGCCGAGCGCCTCCGCGCCGCCAAGCCGCATCATGAGTTTATAGGCGATATTTGCAGCCTCTAGGCTCGGGAACACCAGCACGTTCGCGCCCCCTTTGAGCGTGGAGAAGGGATATTCTTCGTCGATAATCTCCGGCGTCACGGCGGTATCCGCCATCATCTCGCCATCCGCCACGATCTCAGGAAACTTTTGCTTCATCAGCTCGGTGGCCCGGCGCATTTTCTCCGTCAGCGGATGCCGCGTGCTGCCAAAGTTGGAAAATGAGAGCATGGCCACGCGCGGCTCCACGTTGAAATCGCGGGCGAGCTCGGCGGCGAGCCACGCGATTTCCGCCAGGTCCTCCGCCGATGGCTCAATATTCACCGTAGTATCCGCGAAAAAATATACGTCCTTCTTGGTGACAATCACGTAGACGCCGCAGACGCGATGCGCCTGATCGCGCGTCCGAATCACCTGCAGCGCGGGGCGGATGGTCTCCGGATAGTGCTGGGAAACGCCGGCCACGAAACCGTCTGCGGCGCCGGTTTCAAGCATCATCGCGCCAAAATAATTCGGGTTCAGCATCATTTCGCGCGCCTCGCTGCGCGTCACGCCGCGCCGCTGGCGCATGTTATAGAGTTTTTCCGCGTAATCCGCCAGCAGCGGCGAGCTTTCCGGATCGATAATTTCCGCCTTGAGCTTCTGAAATCCCAGGTCGCGCCGCCGCGCCTCAATCACCGCGGGCCGTCCGAGAAGAACAGGCTGGGCGATTTTCTCTTCGATCAGTTGGAAGCTCGCGCGGATAATCTTTTCGTGCTCGCCTTCCGGGAACACAATGCGGCGCGGCCGCGCCTTGGCGCGGTTGCGCACGCTCTGCATCACCGCGTAAGTGCGGCCCAGGCGGTGTTCCAACTGGTCCCGGTATTCTTCGAGGTCGATTTTGAGGCGCGCCACGCCGCTGCGCATGGCGGCGTCGGCCACCGCCGAAGATTCCCAGATGAGCACGCGCGGGTCGAAAGGTTTGGGGATAATGTAATCGGGGCCAAAGTGAAGGCGGCCCAGTCCGTAAGCTTTCAGCACCGCGTCCGGCACGTCTTCCTTGGCAAGGGCCGCGAGCGCCTGCGTTGCCGCCACCATCATGCCTTCGTCGATGGCGCGCGCGCGCACGTCGAGCGCGCCCCGGAAAATAAAGGGAAACCCCAAAACGTTGTTCACCTGATTGGGGAAGTCGGAACGTCCGGTGGCGATAATCGCGTCTGGCCGCGCCGCCTTGGCGCGGTCGTAGCCGATTTCAGGCTCCGGGTTGGCCATGGCAAAAATCACCGGCCGCGGCGCCATCACGCCGAGCATTTCCGCCGTCACCACGCCGCCAATCGAAAGGCCAATGAACACGTCCGCGCCTTTCAGCGCCTCAGCCAGCGTTCGCGCCGAGGTTTCGGCGCCGTACTGGCCCAGCCGCTCGTCCATGCCCTGCTCGCGCCCCTTGTAAACAACGCCGTGCACGTCCGAGAAAGTCATCTGCCCGCGCTTCATGCCCAGGCGCAAGTAGTGGTCCGCGCAGCCAAGCGCCGCCGCGCCCGCGCCGCTAAATACAACTTTCACCTCATCGATTTTTTTTCCCGCCAGCTCGAGCGCGTTCAGCAGCGCCGCGCCAGAGATGATCGCCGTGCCGTGCTGGTCGTCATGAAACACGGGGATGGACATCGTGTTGCGCAGCGTCTCCTCGATGGCGAAACACTCGGGCGCCTTGATGTCTTCGAGGTTAATCGCGCCGAAAGATGGCTCGAGCAACTGGCAGAGGCGGATGAGCTCTTCAGGGTCGCGCGTGTTCACTTCGAGGTCGAACACGTCGATATCCGCAAACCGCTTGAACAGCACCGCCTTGCCTTCCATCACGGGTTTGCCCGCGAGTGCGCCAATATCGCCCAGGCCAAGCACGGCGGTCCCGTTCGTAATCACGGCCACGAGGTTGCCGCGCGCCGTGTAGTCATAGCTCAGCTCGGGATCGCGCTGGATTTCGACGCACGGCGCCGCCACGCCCGGCGTGTAGGCCAGGCTCAGGTCCCATTGCGTCTGGCAGGGCTTCGTGGGCGATACTTCAATTTTGCCCTTGCGAGGGCGCCGGTGATATTCAAGCGCGTCCTGCTTGCGAATTTCCATAGGTCCGTTGGGGAGGGGGCTGCCTCTCCCCTGTCCTTTTTTCTTCCCTCTCCTTCCGGCAGAGGGTGGCGAGTATAGCGAGCCGGGTGAGGGACGCTATCCCTTTTCCCGTCCCCCTTTTCCAAAGGGTGGGGGCCGTTATCCTCCTTCGTTTTTTCTTCCCTCTCCCTCCGGGAGAGGGTGGCGAGCCCGTCGGCTCCGCTCAGGATAAACTCCGCGAGCCGGGTGAGGGGAAAACCATCGCCCTTTTCAACAAACAGCTAAAGCCTGTCCCCGCCATTATGCCATCATGCTCGCGCTCAGCAAACCGCTTGTAATCTATGTTAATCCGCGATAGTATCCAGCGCATTCTTGATTCGAGGGGGGTCTCATGAAGAAGGCGCTTGCCGCAGTCGCCGTTCTGGCGCTTCTATCCGTTTCCGCCGCCTGGGCGCAGCACATTCTCACCAACAAAGACGTCGTTGAGATGGTCAGCGCGAAACTCAGCGATGCCGTCATCGTCGACGAAATCCATAAATCGCAGTGCAAGTTCTCCACCGCGCCGGATGATCTTATCGCGCTTAAGAAGGCTGGCATGAGCGACGCGGTGATTGAGGCCATGACCAACGCGGGTAGCGCCGGGGCGGGCCACTCAGAGCCGCCAGCGGCAGCAGCGCCGGCGCCCCGCCGCGACGTAGGCGTCTACTACATGAATAAGGGATCGTGGGCAGACTTGCCGCCCGAGGTGGTGAACTGGAAGACCGGAGGCGTTCTGAAAAGCTTGGGCACTGCCGGCATCGTCAAGGGCGATATCAATGGCGAGATTCACGGTGAGCGCAGCCCAACCAGCGTCAACACGCCGGTGACGTTCCTCGTTGTTGTCCCCGAAGGCGCTTACATCACCGAGTACCAGCTAATTGACCTGCATCCACACAAACGTCGCCGCGAATTCAGGACCGTAACCGGTGGCGTGTTCCACGTCTCCGGCGGCGCAACTCGTGACGTGATCCCCTTCAAAAGCGAGAAAGTTGGAGATCGAACGTTCAAGATAACACTGGATAACTTGGATAGCGGCGAATACGGCTTCCTTCCACCAGGAAACAATGCAACCCGCCAAGCCATGTCTAGCCTGGGCGCGATGTATACGTTCCATGTGCTTGAGTAGCGGATAGCATAAAAACCCACGGTCAGGAAAGACCCTGACCACGACTACACGTTCATTTTAGATATGCTGATCCGCCTTGGGAGACACGATGTCAAACGAAGTTCTAATCCGCGATTTTGACCTTAATATTGAAAAAATCCTGGAAGGCTGGGAAGCCTCGCACGCAATTCGCGAGATCATTGCCAATGCCTTGGACGAACAAATGCTCACGTGCGCGAAGGATGTGACCATCAGCCGGGACGGCGTTGGGGCCTGGCACGTGCGCGACTACGGCCGAGGGCTCAGCTACAGGCACCTTACGGAAAACGAAAATGAAGAGAAGCTGCAGCATCCAGACACTATAATCGGAAAGTTCGGTGTGGGATTAAAGGACGCGCTCGCTACACTGCACCGGCGCGGGGTAAGAGTACGCATACAGTCAAGGTACGGTGAGATTAGCCTGAAAGAAACAGCTAAACACGGATTCAGCGACGTGATTACCCTTAATGCCACAATCAGCCCATCAGCGGACCTGGGATTCATCGGCACGGACTTTACATTGCTCGGCGTCACTGACCAAGACGTGGTGGCGGCGAAAGACTTCTTTCTTAGATTCTCCGGCGAACAAGTATTAGAGGAGACTCGCTATGGACAAATCCTGCGATGCAGGCCAGGTCGCAAGGCGCGCATTTACGTCACTGGGCTTGTAGTCGCAGAGGAGGAGAGGTTCCTATTTTCTTACAACATAACATCACTTACCGCCTCGATGCGGAAGGCGTTGAACCGGGAGCGCACGAACGTGGGCCGCACAGCATACGCCGATCGCATTAAAGGTATGCTTCTCGCTTCCGAGTCGCAGGTCGTGGCCGAGGTCTTGGCGGACGACTTGACCAAGATACAAGAGGGTACCAATCACGACGAGGTGAGCTGGACCGACGTGGCGGTCCATGCAAGCCAGATTCTCAGCGCCTCAAAAAGGGTTGTTTTTGTTAGCCCCGGGGACCTGGGGGCCAGCCCGACGTTCGGCACCCCCTCGGTTGCTGCCCACGATTCCATAGAACATGCGGTTGCTGAAGGCTACAAGGTAATCGCAGTACCAGAGAACGTGAAGGAACGCCTGTATGGGTTAACGGATGTGAAGGGAGAACCAGTCCGTGACATCGAGGTATACAGACGCGAGTGGTCAATGGGTTTCGAGTTTAAGTTCGTCCAGGAAAATGATCTGACAACTGCGGAACGTGAAGTGTTTGGCTTACGTGATCGGATTGCGGCCATCTTTGGCAGCTTCCCGGCTTGCGTGAAGGAAATCAGCGTCTCTGAAACGATGCGCCCCGACTTCGTTAGCACAAGTGACGCAGTTGGGTTGTGGGATCCCGGTACCGGCCGGATCATTATCAAGAGGTCTCAACTTCGTTCAGTTGATGCGTTCGCGGGAACCCTCCTCCACGAACTTACACACGCGGACACGGGCTACGGGGACATCACACGGGGATTTGAAGAAGGGCTGACTGGAGTGCTCGGCAAGGTGTGCGCTTACGCTCTGTCCAATCGAAGTAAGCCCGAAAAGCGCTGGTGGAATCGCTGACCACAGATTCGCCCTTTGGGTCTGATGTCTGCTCGAACCTCATAGATGGTAGTTTGTTATGGAGATAAAAAGCGGGTAGCGGGTAGCCACGGTCAATTCGTTTGGGGAATTGACCGTGGCAGTTGCCGTAATGAAAAGCCCACGGTCAGAAAAAACGCTGACCGTGGCTACCGCTGCCCGAAGTGCGGCCTGCAAATCGGCTCAGATTCGTAACGACGGATGGCGCAGGTGTGACGTGCCCCTCACCCGTCCCGCTACGCGGTCCACCCTCTCCCCCGATTCGGGGGAGAGGGTGTTATCAATCTTTGGCGGGTAGTGGGTAGTTGCGATAATGAAAGGCCACGGTCCGAAAAACCCTGACCGCGCCTACCCTCTTCAGGGAGCGGCGCCGGGGATGAAAAACCGTCTCATTTATCCCATTTGTCTCAAAAGTTTCAGAGTGGTCTGATATGTTGAGTGAGAGCCTTGTAGCGCAGAGTTTTGCGGTTAAAACTCTGCGGCTTTTTGTTGGGACCGCTGAAAAACCGCAGAGTTACAAAACAACTCCGCGCTACAAAGCGGGTGCCTCGAAGATTAGAAAATGGATGGGTAAGGACTGCACGTAGAGCACAAAAATCGCGGAACGAAGCCTAGCGAGTCTTTAGAATCAACGTTTCTAATAATCGGGGGTAGCGCGACAGAGCCGCAGCCAAAGCCGATGTCATGCTGAGCGAAGCGAAGCATCTGCTGGTGACCTGGAAAAGCAGGTCCTTCGCTACGCTCAGGATGACAATAAATTGGGTTGCGGCCTAAGCTGCCGGGTTATAAAGACGAACCTTGCGCTAC
>JBOGJY010000184.1:0-4131 GCA_050745325.1 Terriglobia bacterium | reverse complement strand
ACCTGGTACAAGGCGCGCTGGAGCCGGCTGACGGCGGCGATTGCCCGCGCGATGGAAACGGGATGAAGAAGGCAGTGACGGGTGACCAGTGGCAAGTGACGAGCAAAACACAGGCCAGCGCGTGTGTAGCGCAGAGTCTTGCTTTTGAAACTCTGCGGCATTTGTGCTGATAAATACAGAAAAACCGCAGAGTTTTAACAGCAAAACTCTGCGCTACACACGTGGTCCAGGAGGAGACCGGAAACGGTTTAAGGAGGATAGATGTTGCCCGAATGGATGACGGCGTTGTGGCTGCGAATCAGGATTCTGTTCCACCACCACCAGCTTGACCGCGACTTGGATGACGAGCTGCAATTCCACCTCGCCATGCGCGAGCAGAAGCTCATCGAGCAGGGAATGCCGCCGGAGGAAGCGCACTACACCGCGCGGCGGGCGTTTGCGCCGCTAGCTCAACTCATTTCCGAAGGCGGCTTACTAGCAGTTGAGCCATATGTTCGTCGCTAACCGCGCCGGGAAATGTAGCGACCAAGACATTGTACGACTCAGCGGTCAACGTCAAAGGTACGGCTTGCTCATGAGCAATGGCCGGGCTGCCATCTTCTTCCGGCAGATCGGCTGCGGTGGAGGCAATAATTACACCGAGATGCTCAGGGCTAAGGTCACCCACCAGCCTCTCAAGCTCCCTGGCCGTTGAGGCTCCGATCCAAATACGTATTACTCCCGGTGCAATCTCCTCACCCTGCGCTCTGAAGATGTACACATTAGGGTCGTTTGGCGGAGGAACGTCGAAGTAAGGCTGGATTTTCGCGCCAGCGGTGGTGGTCACGGAATAACGCTTACGCCCTGTGTCTTTCTCGTAGACCCACAGGTTCTTGCTGGCCTTTCTGCTGCCACCCCCGCTCTCTCGCCACTCAGCAAAATAATCCTTTGGGTCAGGAGCGATCGCTTCTTCTTCAAAATATAGAAATTCAGCTAAATTGGTCTGCCAAAGGAGCCAGCCCGTTCTTAGATCGGGCGTCTTTTCAGGGTAGTCCTCTTTGATTTTGTCCCGGCGCTGGCTAAGCAAGTCTGCATATTGGTTCAGCACATTAGTCATTACTTCGTTTGGATCCGCATCCGTTGACGCGATCCGTATCGATCGAGTCGCAGACGGGTGCATCCGGGATGTGCCACAAAAGCTCTTCATGGGGGATTCGGACGAGACGCGCAGCATTTTGTGCTCTACCCCTAATCCCCGATACATCATGTCAATGCTTAAATTGCTCCAACCCCGCTCCGGTATCCCTTTGGCTCGAAAGTAGACGGAAGCCCAGTCGCCTTCCTCGAGCTTCCTTCCCATCATGAAGGCGACTTGTGTAGCGAGGAGTAAGTGTGCGGTTTCTTTTTGTTTCTGAGTGAAAGCAGGAAGGGTCTTCGCTCTTCGCATTACTCACCCTCACCACTGAGGCATGTTTCAACAATCTGTCTAAAAGCAGCGAAGTCCAGGAATGCTTCACCCGTCTCAAAAGATTGCGCCAGCCATTTGCTGTATAGCGTCCTGAAATCAAGCTCCTCGCTTCTACCGACATGCAGAAAAATGTTCGTCGGCAGAGCCGTACCCTGCGCTCGCAGGAAAGTAGCTACATCTGTTTTGAGCTTCCGGCTCACTGGCGAACTCGGCGCACCTGCTTCTCCAGGCTTGAGGCAGTGCAGCACTAAATCCATTCCAGCAGTGTTGTCACTGACAAACTGCTTGAATGTGCCGTGCTGTTTGTCAAAGATGTCCATTTTCACAACGACGAAACCCGCTTCCGTAATTGCGTTCCTGAAAGCTTCCCATATCTTTCGTGAGGAGTTCATGAATACAAGTAGCATCCAGTGGCTAGGGCGAAGCACTCGAAAGCACTCGGTGAGGCTTTTTGCCATCAGCCGCTCATATTCAGGTACGCCCTTCCCCTGTACCCGGTTTACAACAGCTTCATACCGGTTATCGGTGTAGCAGCCCAGCCAAGATTCCCAAAGCAGATTCATTTCGCTATAGTTGATGTTTGCGCCAAATGGTGGGTCAGTAAAAACAAGATCAATCGAGTCATTTGGGATGCAATCTAATGAAGTCGCGGAGCCATTGACCACCACGGCCTGTCCTTTGTACTCTGCGGCCGTTGACTCAAGGTGATCTTGAATCGTGCGCGCTTTCCGCGCAAAGGTTACGAAAACGTTTGGCTCATCGAAAATGTATGGGACGTTGAAATGGGCTGTATTTCCGCTTCCGCCCCAAAAACGAAATTCAGACAGCCGGGTCACGCGTTGATAGAGCGACGTAAATGCGAATGCCAAATGTCCCGCTAGTTGAGGTGACTCAACCCTGTGAATTGTCTTCCAAATATGACTTAGCGCGGCGAGATTTCGCCGTGTATAGAATTTTTCTATCCGGTCGAGTCCATGTTTCACAGGCTGCCTTAGGTTAACGCCATCAGGCAATTGTTTGTCGGGGCAGAAGCCTTCAGCGATAGGCGCATGTCCCTCCAAGAAGCTTATGGTCTCTTTGTCTTGATCAGAAGGCTCATGGGTCACTTCTTGCTGCCTTGAGCCACAGCACTTGTAGCCTACTAGAACAGGTTCAGCAACAGTTCTCTTAAGCGCAGGCTTTCGCAGAATTTTGCCGCACGAAGGGCAAGGAAACTCGCCGAGTATTTTATGATCTCTAACCACCCGGCCATATTTACGACACTGATTCCAGAGTAGAAATTCATGCCCACATTGGTTGCAAATGACGCGGTAAGACCAAACGGTGTAAAGCAATTCAGTCCTCTTACCACATTCTCTGCATTCAGTAGAATACAGACACGCGCGAATATCCGCTAACTCATCCAAGATGGCGTGAACTGCGGCCTCGAACTCTCTGGGCGGCACTGCTGTCGTGAATCTGTCAGAAATAAAGCACGCAGCTGGAGAAAGTTCATTGAGAATGCAGTCATAACCTTTTACTCTCGCAGCAACCCCCGTCATGCCGCTGCCCGCAAACGGGTCCAGAACCAGCCCACCCTCAGGCAGGTAATATGACAGCAACTCGGAGATGCCCTGTGGCGGAACTTTAGTGTGATACGTATGGGCGTCGTAGGTATAAGTGTTCTTGCCCGCTGAGATGTTGCCGTTAAACGGGATCTTAGATGTTGGAGATGGTTCAGCGTGAATCTGTAGCAATCTTACAATGCTATCTTCGCCTGTCTCCTTAAAAATGCGCCCATTCATCAGACGAGCCAGTATAGGGGTATGTGTAGACTGCGACAGAGTAACAGTCGGGAGGGTTTCACCCAGCACTCCTTGTCCGGAGATACGTGTGCGGATGCCACGGGATGCAAAGGGATCTGCAATAGGGATTGATGACTTGTGTCCCTTGACGAGCCTCTCATGAAGCTCGGCAATTCGCTTGGATTGTTCAGGGCTGGGGCTGGTCGTTCCTCTTTGCCAGCGTGTGACACAAACTAACGACGTGCCAAGCAACTGAGCGAGCTTAGGTTCTGTCAGACTTGCCTTCTGCCTGAGTTCGGACAGTAGCCTGGTTGCTTCCATTGAGAACTTTGTTTTCCGCTATTCCAGTATTCGGTCACCTAGCACAACCGGGCTTCTGCGTTGGTTGTTCTTCTCAAACAAATGGGAATTGCCATCTTGACTCCGCGACCAAATGTTAATATACAACCGCCCTCCTCATCGTGCAACGCCGGTAAGCCGGATAGAAAGATTAGAAGCTTCTAATGACGAGCGGGGTGGCACGGACCTACGCTGTTTAGTTTATGGTTTGCCGGGTAGCCACGGTCAGCGCCTTTCTGACCGTGGGCCTTTCGCCGTCGTAACAAACCCACGGTCGACCAAAAGACCGGTTGACCGTGGCTACCACTCCGTCCCCACAAGAATGCGAAACATCCGCAAAGTTGCAGAACGAAGCCTACCCAACACACCTTAAATCTTTCTAATCTTCCCTTTCAAATTAAATCGTCTCGTTTGTCTCATTCGTCTCCAAAGGATCAGAGCCGGGAGGTAGAATAGAAAGACAGGGGCAAGAGTCAAGGGATAAGGGAAAAAGCAAGGGCCCCGGACTCGCCTCTCGACCTCGTCCCTTGGCTCTCGTCTCACGACGAAAGGCCCACCCAG
>JBOGJY010000183.1:0-4006 GCA_050745325.1 Terriglobia bacterium | reverse complement strand
CTACAGCAGCATTCAGCAGGCCATAGAAGATGTAGCGCAGAGTTTTGTATTTAAAACTCTGCGGTTTTTCGTTGGTCAGGCAAAAAAATGCTACAGCGATTTTTGGACGCGAGCGGCGCGGCTCGTTGCGACAGACTGTGCGCATTGTCCGGAGGCGAGGAATATCTGTGGAAGAGAGCGGCGCAATGACCGGGAAAGAAACAACAGAGACTGGTTTCGGCCGGCCGGCAAACACGCCTGGCGCCACGGGCGCCTCCGCCAGCGTTTTCTCTTCCGCTCGCAGCCGCATTAATCGCGGCTACTGGGCATTGCTCGCCCTGGTAACCGTTTTTCTCTCCCTGCCCATCCTCACCGTGCGCTATCTCTCGTTCACCGATTATCCGAGTCACTTGGCGAGCATCTATGTGATGTTCCACTATCACGACACGCCCAGTTACCAGCACATCTTCACGTTCAACCTGGCGCCCATCCCCGATCTGGCATTTGACGTCATCGGGCCGTTACTACTCCACTTTATGGGCCTGTTTACGGCGGGAAGGGTATTCCTGGTGCTGACGCTCCTCTTGTTTGTCACGGGATGCCACCTGCTCGGAAAAGCGATTCACGGGCGGGAAACGTGGCTGGCCATCGCCTGCTGCTTCTTTTTCTACAACATATTTCTCTTTACGGCCGAGATGAACTTCCTGTTTGGCCTGTCCTTATTTGCGATTGCGCTGGCCTTCACGCTGCGTTGGCGCGAGCGGTGGAACGCGAAGACGCTTACGCTCGCTTCCATTTTGTACTGTTGTACGTATCTTGCCCATCTCGGCGGTTATGCGTTCCTGGGTTTTACTGTGGTGACCATTGCCGCTTTCGAATTGCTGACCCGCAGGATTTCTCTGCGCCGCGCCGCGCTCGATATTGTTCCCTTGGTTCCTCCGGTGGTTCTGTTTCTCCTGTTCATGACCAAGGGCGGCACGGCGGGAAATGGGAAATTCCCGGTAGGTTGGAAGTCAGACCTCGGGAGCTATATCGTCGGGGCGGTGACTGAGCTCATCACTTATAACCACCGCATGAACCGGGTTTACGCGGCGGTCGCGGCGGCGATCGTACTCGTTCTGCTTTACCAGCTATTTCGCCGCAAGCTGAGTTTTTCGAAGCCGGTGATGCTGGCGGGCATCGTCCTGTTATTTTTGTGGTTAGTCTGCCCATCCTCGCTCTTTACGTCAAATATGGTGGACCAGCGGTTTGTGCCGGCGGCCCTGCTGCTAATCTTTCTTTCCCTGGAAATCCGCGGAAGCAAGCGTTTGTGCGCCGCGCTGTTGGGGGTATGGCTGATTATGTCGGTGGTGCGCGTGAGTTCGGTCTGGGGGAGTTGGCGCAGGCTTGGCTCGGTCACGGCGGCCGGCATCCAGATGGTGGAGACTCTACCCAAGGGCGCTAAAATCTATCCATTCCAGCCTTACGCCGCGAAGGGTGGAATCGATATGGCGCAGTGGCCCTTCTTTCATGTGGCGACTTATGCGGTGATTTACCGGCAGGCTTATGATCCCAGCCTCTGGGCGGTTCGCAGCGCCGAGCCGCTGGTGTTTCGCGTTGATCCGTATTACTACGACCGGCAAACGGAAGCGGAACGGGCCCGCGCTCTTGAAAGCTACGACTACGCGTGGTCAAGGGTCGTCTCGCCAAAAGAAGAACAGATTCTGGAAAGGGAATGTACGCCGGTCCTCAAGCGAGATGGATTTACGCTGTGGACGGTCAACCGGAACGGCCAGGCGGGACAAAGCTCCGCATTGCCTGGAGACGAGGAATAGCAGTGGAAGAGAGCGGCGCCGTGACCGGGAAAGAAACAACAGAGGCTGGCTTCAACCCGCCCGAAAGCGCGTCAAGCCCGTCTGGCGCCTCCGCCGCTCTCTCTTCTTCTCCCAGCCGCATTCACCGCGGCTACTGGGCGCTGCTCGCGCTGGTCACGGTCATTCTTTGCCTGCCGGTACTGAACGTGCGCTACGTTCCCCTAACCGATTTTCCCAGTCACTTGGCCAGCGCCTACATCATGTTCCACTATCACCAGATACCTGTTTACCAGCGATATTTCACCTTTAACGTGGCGCCGATTCCCGACCTGGCGCTCGAAATCATCATTCCGCTCCTGCTCCATTTTATGAGCATCCTCACGGCGGGTAAGGTATTTCTGGTTCTGACTCTCCTCTTGTTTGTGGCGGGATGCCACCTGCTCGGGAAGGCTATTCATGGGCGGGAAACTTGGCTGGCCCTCGCCTGCGTGTTCTTTTTCTACAATTACTTTTTCTTCTTGGGCGAAGTAAATTTTCTGTTCGGCTTGGCTCTTTTCGCAATCGCGCTGGCTTGCTCGCTGCGCTGGCGTGCCCGATGGAGCATGGGAACGTTAGGTCTCGCCTCCGCCTTATACTGCGGTGTGTACATTTCCCATCTCGGGGGTTATGGATTTCTAGGCTTTACGGTAGTAACGATCGCGGCTTATGAATGGATCACCCACCGGATTCGTTTACGCCAGGCAGTTCTCGATCTCATTCCATTGGTTCCGCCGCTTATCCTGTTTTTTGTGTTTATGCGCAGCGGCGGCACGGCGGGGAATGCCTCTTACCCCGTTGTGTGGCCAAACCGCGGGCAGTATATTACGGGCGCGATCGGCGTCCTCATCACCTATAGCCATCGCCAGAACCGGCTCTTCGCGTTATGCGCCGCAGTTATCGTGATCGTTCTGTTTTACTACATATTCCAGCGCAAGATCGGTCTTATTATGCGCACGACACTGGCGGGTATCGTCCTCCTGGCCTTGTTTATCCTGTGTCCTTACCAGCTCTTCACGTCAGACCAAGTGGGCCTGCGCTTTATGCCGGCTGCGCTCTTGCTGCTTGTTCTTTCTCTGCGGATCAGCCTGACCAGGCGGACGGGGGCCCTTCTGCTGGGGGCGTGGCTCG
This sequence comes from Terriglobia bacterium, assembly GCA_050745325.1. Lineage (GTDB taxonomy): Bacteria > Acidobacteriota > Terriglobia > UBA7540 > UBA7540 > RH2-MAG17b. The sequence goes on along the minus strand of JBOGJY010000183.1, from coordinate 1,067 downwards.
CGCTCTCGGTGGCGCGTGTTGCCTGCATCGGGGCGGCCTGGCGCGGGTTTGACCGCGTGTTCACGGACGGCGTTAGCGCGCTCGAGATACTCCCAAAGGGCGCCAGAGTTTATCCGCTTTTCGACAGCGCGCTGGAGAGTCTGGGGCAGCGCGCGTTCGAGTATTGTCCGGTGTATGCGACCATTTACGAAGAGGACTTTGTTCCCAGCCTCTGGGCCCTACGCAGCGCGGAGCCACTTATCTTTCGCCAGGATCCCCGCTATTACTACCGGTCAGACGCCGACCGGGCGCGCGCTTTGGAGAGCTATGACTACGCTTGGTCGTGGGTCGTCTCACCCGCCCAGAAGCGGATTTTAGAGGCGGAGTGCACGCCGATTCTCGAAAAGGGCGGGTTCACCATTTGGCGTGTGAATCACGCTGGTGGTGAAAGCGCGGCCCGGACCAGCCCTTGATTGCGATGGCGTCACAGGCATCTATATTAAAATAAGACTGTAAATCTGTTCTGCAATCTGTTAATCGGACGCGGGAGGTGATTCTCCGATGGAACCTAAGATGGCTTTGAAGGAGCCAGCGCTTTCTCCAAACCCTGAGCTCTCACTCGTGGCGCCGGTGTACAACGAGCAAGCGGTGCTTCCTGAGTTCATGGAGCGCATGGAAGGTGTACTTGGCGCGCTGGGTATGACCTGGGAACTGATTTTTGTGGACGATGGCAGCCGGGACCGGACGGGTGAAATGATAAAAGGATTTCATCAGAAAGACGGCCGGGTGAAGGCCATTACCTTCTCGCGCAATTTTGGCCACCAAATCGCCGTGACGGCCGGGATCAACGAGGCTCAAGGAGACGCGGTAGTCATTATCGACGCCGATCTGCAGGACCCCCCGGAAGTGATTGGGGAATTCGTGAAGAAGTGGCGTGAAGGCTACCACGTGGTGTATGGCATGAGGAAGTCGCGCTTGGGAGAGACTTGGTTCAAGCGGACATCGGCGGCCCAGTTCTACAAGCTCATCCGCTGGCTTTCGGGAATCGAAATCCCTGAGAATGCGGGCGACTTCCGGCTGCTCGACCG
>JBOGJY010000182.1:0-18125 GCA_050745325.1 Terriglobia bacterium | reverse complement strand
CTTTCGTCGAATGGCGCAAAGAAGGCAGGGCAAACATCCTGACGCGCAAAGTGGTGCGGCCAGAGGAAGAAGAGACTCGAGCCAATCCGCGAGCGCGCAGCGCAAAATTGCGCGCCGCGGAGAAGGTGGTTTCCTAGGATCTCGCATGTGATCCAGTAGAGCCGCCATCCCGGCGGCCTTGGCCGGCAAGGCGCCGGCGCTATGGGCCACTGCACTAGCGTTTTTGTAAGCAGAGAGGGGATGTCTAGCCCGCGTAAAAGGGCGGAGGAAAGAGAGATGGCTACAGCGCCGGTTTTAATACCCGATCCGAAGAAGCGTCCGCGAAAGTCCACCATGCGTGTGGCGGGCCGGTCTCGTTACCCCGACGTTTACTTTGAGAAGGACATTGATAATTCCCACCTAGTGTTGGCTCCGGACCCTGCGCAACGCCGCAAATGCGGCCGGGTGATTGGCGTTTGCACGGCGGCTTTTGCCATCCTTTTCGGTATTGGCATGATCCACTTCAAGTGTGTGAGCTACGGTTATGAGATATCGCAATTGAAGGCGCAAAGCGCCGAGCTTCGGGAGTCAAACCAGAAGCTGCAACTGGACCAAGCCCTGTTGTCCGACCCGCAGCGGATCGATCAATTGGCTCGCCAGAATCTAGGCCTTGCGCCTTCGGACCCGCAGCAAGTGATCCGGCTGGATGGGTCTGGCGCTCAGCCGGCGCCCACCGGCGCCCCCGTCATGGCGCGCAATTACAACTCTCTCGCGCCCAATCAGCGAGGAATTCCGCGGGAGCCCTAGATGCCCCGGCCAGTAATTCCTTACTCACCGGAGAAGAGCGAACCATCGCCGATGCTGCGCCGCACCCTGATGCTGGCTGCGGCGTTTGCGTTCTGGATGCTGCTCATTGCCGCCCGCCTTTACTACCTGCAGATCATCGAATACGTGCATTGGCTCGATCGCGCCCAGCGGCAGCAGCAGCGTACCATTGAGCTTGCGCCGCAGCGCGGGACCATCTATGACTCGCGGATGCGCCCGCTGGCGATGAGCCTGCCGGTTGATTCCGTGTACGCCGTCCCTTCCCACATTCAGGATCCGGATGAAGCAGCCCGGCAGTTGGCCCCGGTTCTAGGGTTGAGCGCGGAAAGCCTGGAAGCGCGCTTCGACGCTTCGCGCACATTTTGCTGGGTCAAGCGGAAGATTTCAGCCGTGCAATCCGCGCGCATCCGGGCGCTTAACCTGAAAGGAATTTATTTCCAGAAGGAAATGAAGCGTTTCTATCCGATGAATGGCCTTGCGGCAAGCGTCGTCGGTTATGTGGGGATGGATGATCGCGGGCTGGGCGGTCTCGAAGAATCATACAACAGCGCCATCCGCGGGCAGCCGGGCCACGCGCTGGTGGTTGAGGATGCGCGAAGGCAAACCTTTGAAACGCGCGACGACCCGGGCGCGCCCGGCGTCAACATCGCGCTGACGATTGACTCCGGCCTGCAATATATTGCCCAACGGGTGCTCGATGCGGACGTCGCCAAGTGGCACGCCAAGGGTGGCGTGGTGGTGGTGCAGAATCCAGAGACCGGCGCTATTCTCGCCATAGCGAGCAACCCTTCGTTTAATCCGAACGACTATGAGCAGAGCCAGCCTGCGGACAGGCTCGACAAAGGCATCGGATGGATTTATGAACCGGGTTCCGCCTTCAAGCTAATTACCATCTCCTCGGTTATTGAAGCCGGAGTAGCTCGCCCCTCCGAACTCGTCAACTGCCAGATGGGCGCACTCCAGCTTGGAGGACGCACGATCCACGACGCCTCGGGCGATGTCCGGCGCGAGCGCGAATATGGCTCCTTGATGACCGTAAGCCAGGTGTTTGAGTACTCGAGCAACGTGGGAACCGCGAAGCTGGCCTTGCGGCTGGGCGAGGACCGCTTCTACGCTGATATTCGCAATTTTGGATTTGGCCAGAAAACGGGCATCGGATTGCCTGGTGAGGAGCAAGGTTTGCTGATGCCGCCGGACCGATGGTCGGGCGTTTCAATCGGCGAATTTGCCATCGGCCAAGGCGTCGGCGTTACTGCCGTCCAATTAGTTGACGCTTATTCCGCCATTGCCAACGGCGGCGTCCTTAACCAGCCGCGTATCGTCAAAAACGTTTTTGGTGAGGATGCGCGTGAACCACCGCCACCCGCGTGGAGCCGGCGCATCGCCACCCCGCAGACAGCGGCTACCATGCGTCAAATGATGGAGGGCGTGGTAGATTTTGGCACCGGTGTGGGCGCGCAGCTTGATGGCTATTCAGCAGGGGGGAAGACGGGTACCGGGCAAAAAGTGGAGAATGGCAGGTACTCGCACACAGATTTTGTCGCATCGTTCATCGGAGTGGCTCCGCTCCAGCATCCCGCGCTCACGATCCTGGTTTCGATTGATACGCCGGTGGGCGGCTACTACGGCGCCGAAGTGGCCGCGCCGGCTTGGAGAGAAATTGCGCAGGAGTCGCTGAATTATCTGAACATTCCGCGCGACCAGGCCCTGAAATCGCCTGCGATGCTGGCTTCGAATAATCGCTTCAATGTCCCCCTGACGGCAACCGTTCAGGCTGGGGATTTCATGGCGGGCCGCGCCGTGGCGCCGGAGGCCGCGTCTCCTCTTGACGCATCGCCGGCGCCCCCGCCATCTTCACCACCCTCGCTGCAGCCGGGCGATGTAGGCGGCTCAACGGTGGTGATGAATGCCGGGCCGATGGTGACCGTACCGGATTTCTCAGGCTTGGACGAGAGGAAGACAGCCGATGAATGCCAGGCGCTCGGCTTGCAGTTGACGCTAAGCGGGTCGGGCATCGCTATGCAGCAAGATCCGGCGCCAGGGTCGAAAGTTCCTGAAGGGTCCAAAGTGGAAGTCGCGTTCACCCGTTGGGGGCAATAGAGTCAAGCGCACAGCGCGCAAGGGTAGCCACGGTTAATTCGCAGTTTGAATTAACCGTGGGTTTGTCATCATGGAAAAGCCCACGGTTGGAGAAGCGCCAACCGTGGCAACGGTAGTGTCGCAGTTTCGGGTGTAGCGGCGGGTTTACCCCGCCATATTGTGGCGGCATAAAGCCGCCTCTACATCAAACTGAGACAGTACCGCGGCCCTTTCTTTTCTTTCTCTTATACTGAAACAAAACATGATTCTCGATGCCTTGTTACGGGACACAGACGTTCTGAGCCGCAAAGGCGGCTCGGCGCAGGAGGTGCGCGGCCTGGCCTATGACTCCCGTCAAGTCCGGCCCGGATGGCTTTTTTTTGCCATTCAAGGTGAGCACGCCGACGGACACCGGTTCATCGACGAGGTCATGCGGGGCGGCGCGGCCGGCGTGGTGAGCGAACGGCCTGCTCCGGCGGATTTTCAGGCGGTCTGGATTCAGGTGGCGGCGATCCGGCGCGCTCTTTCTGAAATGGGGCGCGCCTTCTACGATTATCCGGATTTAAAGCTGAAGCTTGCCGGCATCACCGGGACCAACGGAAAGACCACCACGGCCCATCTGCTGCACTCGATCTTCCGGACGGCCGGGTTTAAGGCCGGTCTCTTCGGGACGATTGAATACAGGCTGAACGGGCGCGCCATCCCTGCGCATCACACAACACCCGAGTCTCTGGACCTTCTCGGGTATTTTTCTGAGCTGGCGCAAGCCGGAGGTCAGGCTGCCGCGATGGAGGTTTCGTCACACGCGCTGGCTCAGGACCGTGTGTGGGGATTCCGTTTTGCCGCGGCGGTTTTCACCAATCTAACCCGCGACCACCTTGACTATCACAAAGACTTCGACCATTACTTCGCCGCCAAGCGCCGCCTTTTCGAGGGGGATGGCGCGCCCCCACCCGAGCTCGGCGTCATCAATCTTGATGACGCCTGGGGCCGGCAATTGCTCAAGGTAGCGCAGCCGAGGCAGATTACCTATGGAGTGGATTCCGAGGCGCAAGTGAAGATAAGGCACTTTACTCATGGCCCGGATGGAATCCGCGCTTCGATTTCGGGATTGGGGGGAAAGCTTGAGATTGTGTCGCCGTTGATGGGGCGGCCCAACCTGGAGAACATTCTTGCGGCGGTTGCCACCGCGGAGGGGCTGGGCATCCCCGGAAGAGAAATTCAGGAGGGCATTGCCGCACTTCGCCAAGTGCCGGGACGCTTTGAGCGGATTGACGAGGGCCAGCCTTTCATTGTGCTGGTGGATTATGCCCATACCCATGACGCCTTACGCAACGCCTTGAAAATCGCCCGCGAGCTGACGCGCAACCGCCTGATCGTTCTGTTTGGCTGCGGCGGCGACCGCGATCGTACCAAGCGGCCCATGATGGGTGAAGTTGCCGGCGCCTTGAGTGATCTCGTGGTGTTGACGTCGGACAATCCGCGCAGCGAGGACCCTATTCTGATCATGAACGACGCCATGGTGGGTTTGCAGAAGTCTGGAAAGCCGTACCTTGCCGAAGTAGACCGTGGGAAAGCCATCCGCGTGGCGCTCGAACAGGCGCACGAAGGAGACGTGGTGCTGATTGCCGGGAAGGGTCACGAGGCTTGCCAGGTGTTGAAAGACCGCACGATTCCTTTTGACGACCGGGAAGTGGCAAGGCGCGTGCTTAATGAAATTGGGTTTCGAAAGACGGAAGGCAGCAGGTAGCGGGTGGAAAGTTGAAGCTGCCCCCACCGCCGATAGAGTTCATGCAGCTATCCATACTTGAAATCGCAGCCATTCTGGGATCACCCGCAATCTCAGGCAAAGATCAGCAGTCCGCGGGAACGGCGCGTGGATACTCCATTGACTCTCGTTCTGTTCAAAGAGGAGACCTTTTCTTTGCCATTCGGGGCCCCCGTTACGACGGCCACGAATTCGTGGCGCAGGCGCTCGAAAGAGGCGCGGTTGCGGCGGTGGTCCGGGAGGGCTTTGAGCCGCCCAGCCCGGAAGTTTCATCCGCGCTGATTCACGTTCATGATCCTGCGCAAGCTTTGCAGCAGCTTGCGCGTGCGGTGCGGCAGCGATGGACCGGGCGGCTGGTTGGAATCACCGGAAGCACGGGAAAGACGACAACCAAGGAGATGCTCGCCGCAGTCCTCGAGCCGAAGTTTCGCGTGTTGAAGTCTGAGGGCAACCTGAATAATCACCTCGGTGTGCCGCTCACGCTTTTGCGCCTTACGTCTGAGACGGAGGTGGCCGTGGTGGAAATGGGAATGTCCGCGCCAGGAGAAATTGCTTCTCTGGCGGCGCTGGCCGCTCCGCAAACTGGCGTCGTGACCAACGTGGCGCCCGTCCACCTGGAGTTTTTTGATTCGATCGGTTCAATTGCGCGGGCTAAGCGCGAGTTGATCGAGCATTTGCAGCCGCCGGAGAACGCCGTTTTGAACCACGACGATGACCGTGTGCGGGGATTTGTGGAAGGCTTTCGCGGCCGCGTGGTGACTTTTGGCTTCACCGAAGGGTCCGATTACCGCGCGCTTCACGTGCGCTCATCCATCGCTCCGGGTGAAGAGAACCTTTCAACCGATTTTGAAGTGCAAGGCCCGGAACATCAGGGCTGGTTCTCGATACCACTTGCTGGGCGTCACAACGTGGAGAACGCTCTTGCCGCAATTGCCTGCGGTAGTTTGTTTGGGATCAATCCGTCCGAGTCGCGCGCCGCGCTAAGGGCGCTTCGCTTGCCCGGAAAGCGCATGGAAATTTTACGGCTGCCGGGAAAGATCACCGTCATCAACGATTCGTACAATTCGAACCCTCTCGCCATGGAGCGGATGATCGAAACGCTTGCCTCCTGGCCAGCCGCCGGGCAGAAGATAATTGTGGCCGGCGAGATGCTCGAGCTTGGCCCGTCATCTCCCGAATGGCACCGGCATATCGGCCGCGAGTGCGCGAGGGCCGGCGTCAATTGGTTAATCGCCGTTCAAGGAGATGCTCATTATTTTTTAGAGGGGGCGCGGGAAGCCGGTCTTCCGGCGGACCGGATGGCATTTTTTCCAGCCGCGCGCGATGCAGGCCGGTATTGCCTCTCCATCGTCCGTTCCGGTGACGCCGTGCTGGTTAAAGGCTCGCGGGGAGTGAAGTTAGAAGACGCAATTGACGCCCTGGGAGGTTCCCGGAACGAGCCGGTGTGGCGGGACAACTAATCGCACGCCGCCGTCTCACACCCGCCTCCACAAGGTTTTTCAGCGGCTTGCACGGTTACATTGCGGGCTTTCAATGTTCTATTATCTCAACCTCAAGTTCCATAGCCAGCTCCACGTTCTCAATCTGTTCCGCTACATCACGTTCCGGACGGCTGCGGCCAGCTTAACGGCGCTGCTGCTGTCGCTGATCCTGGGGCCGTGGCTGATCAGGAGGCTGAAGAAGTTCCAGGTGGGCCAGTATATCCGCGATGAAGGGCCTGAATCGCATAAGGCAAAAGCGGGTACGCCCACTATGGGGGGCGTTTTGATCATCCTTTGCATCGTCTTGCCGACGCTGCTGTGGTCTGACCTCAGTAACATTTATGTGTGGCTGGCGATCGGCGTTACGGTTTGTCTCGGCGCCATCGGCTTCTGGGATGATTATCTCAAGCTGCGGCGGCGGCATAATCTGGGTCTGCGCGCGCGTTCTAAGCTGCTGCTTCAGGTTCTGGTTGGGCTGCTGCTCGCGGTTGCCCTGGCGATTCTCTCCGGAAAAGGATTTTATTCTACCCAACTGACATTTCCATTTTTCAAGAATATTCACCCCGACTTTCTGGTTCATGCGTTCTTTAGACACTATTGGCTCTATCCGCTGGCGTTTCTGCCATTTGCCGCCCTCGTCATCTTCCTGGTGGTGGGATCCTCAAATGCAGTCAATCTGACGGACGGCCTTGACGGGTTGGCGATCGGTTGCGTCATTGTCGCCGCTTCGGCGCTGACGGTCCTGACCTATGTGGTGGGAAATGCGAAGTGGGCGACCTATCTGGACCTCGAACACCTGGCAACGTCCGGCGAATTGACAATCTTCTGCAGCTCCATGGCGGGGGCCAGCCTGGGTTTTCTCTGGTACAACGCCTATCCGGCGGAGATTTTCATGGGGGATGTGGGGTCGCTTTCGCTCGGCGGCGCAATTGCCGCGGTGGCCGTCATCATCAAACAAGAACTTCTGCTGCCGTTCATCGGCGGCATTTTCGTGGTGGAGGCGCTTTCGGTAATCTTGCAGGTCGGTTCGTTCAAGCTGAGGCATAAGCGGATCTTCCGCATGTCGCCGATCCATCACCATTTCGAGCTAGTAGGGTGGAAGGAGTCGAAGATCATCGCCCGGTTCTGGATTGCCGCCCTGGTGTTTGCGCTCTTCGCGCTGACTACATTGAAACTGAGGTAGTTACAGGCGGGTTGTGGGCCATCCAGCAAGCTAAGCCTCCGCGCGCAAAAGACGCCACAGCGCGTAACGGTCTGGCGGGCAGGCGGCCGGTGGACCATTGACCAGGGATTAAATTCTTTGACACGGATTATTTCTGAGCATAAAATACACAATAATGAAGAGTAAGCTCCGGTCAAAGATATAGAAATACAGATTGATGAGGCGTGATAAAGCGTTGCTTTGAAGGATGCGGTTCGTCACTCGTCGCTAATGTATGGCCAGACCTAAATCCTTCCGGAATCCGACCCGAGTGAGCTTGACGCTTAACCGGGATACGATCGTGACCGCGCGCCGCCTGGCGCGACTGCGCCGCCGCTCGCTTTCGGAGACCATCTCGGAGATCCTTGATGGGTATTTCCTAAAGAACGGACACAAACCCAAGCGGGGCCCTTCATGATGGAGCTTCGCAATAAGCGTGTTTTGGTGGTGGGCCTGGCAAGGACTGGTCGGGCCGTGGCGCAGCGGCTCAGCCGGGAGGGCGCCGTGGTGACCGTGACCGACCTGCGGCCGCCGGCCTCGTTCGATTTTGCGCTGAAGGAGCTTGCCGCTCAGAAAATTGGTCTCGAGCTTGGACTTCACCGCCCTGAAACTTTTCTTAGCCAGGACCTGATCGTAGTCAGCCCGGGAGTTCCGTGGGATATGCCGCAACTCGATGCGGCCCGGAAACACAAGATTCAGGTTGTGCCTGAAGTCGAGGCGGCGAGTTGGTTTTTCCAGGGAACGCTCGTGGGGATCACCGGCACTAATGGTAAGACGACCACCACGACGCTCCTCGGCAAAATGCTTGAAGGTTCCGGGTTCCAGACTTACGTGGCTGGAAACATCGGTGTGCCCCTCATTTCCGCGGTAGACCTCTACTCGCCAGAGTCCATCGTGGTGGCGGAGCTTTCGAGCTTTCAGCTTGAGGCCATCCAGAACTTCCGCCCGCAAATCGCCGTGCTGCTGAATTTGACCGCAAATCATCTGGACCGGCATCGTACTTTTGAAGCCTACGTCAGCGCCAAAGCTCAAATCTTCCGCAATCAACAACCGGATGATTACGCCATCTTAAATGCTGACGATCCTGTCGTGATGAGCCTGGAGCAGGCAATCGCCAGCCAAAAGGTCTTCTTCAGTATGGAGCACGACCTCCCCGAAGGTGTACTTCTTTCGGGAGGCCGGATTCTTTACCGCGTGGGGCATCTCGAGCGAGATCTCTTTGAAGAGCGGGAGATCAAACTGCGAGGCAAGTTTAACGTGCAAAACGTCATGGCGGCGGCGGCGGCGGCGTGCACATTAGGCGCTGATTTTAAGGCTATCCGGAGCGTTGTGCGTGAGTTTGCCGGCGTAGAGCACCGGCTGGAGTATGTAACGGCGATCCGGGGTGTGGCCTTTTATAACGATTCTAAAGCCACGAGCGTTGATGCCGCGGCGAAGGCGCTCTCTACGTTCGACCGAGGAGTACATCTGATTCTGGGCGGCACGGATAAAGGAGCGCCCTACACTTCGCTGAGGCCGCTGATTGAAGAAAAAGTGAAGTCTGTTTATTTGATTGGCGCCGCGGCTCAGAAGATTGCCGCCGATCTCGCTGGCGCGGACTTGCATCAGGCCGGTGATCTCAAGACCGCTGTGAGGATGGCCTTCCAGAGGGCTATTGCGGGTGATTCCGTTCTGCTTTCTCCCGCCTGCTCGAGCTACGATCAATTTCACGATTTCGAAGAGCGAGGCCGCATTTTCAAGGAAGCCGTCGAACACCTCGCCAATACGCCGGTGACTGAAATTATCCGCCCGGTGGCAACTTACCGTAAGCCTGAAGAGGCTAGGAAAACGGAGCCCCAAGCGGAGACGGTCAAAACGCCTCCGCCGGACGTAGCTGCGCCTGATTATGGTGTTTCTCCCCCGCGGCCAGAGCCGTCGGACGATGGGGAGCCGCTTGCGATTTCGCTATCCGCCCCGTCTGAGACTTCTGGACCGGCCCCCCCTGAGCCGGTTTACGTTTATGAAGTTGGAAGCGAGGACACCCCCCTGGCAGACCAGAACGTCATCGAACAGGATGTCACGGGGGAGCAGGCGGCCAATTCAGAAGGCGCCATCATCGAAGAAGATGCGCCGGTCTTACCGTATGAAGTTCCGGCGGCCGGCGGCGATAAGGGCGGGCAACAGAGTCTTTTCGAGCGAGAGCGCACAGAGAAATCCAAAAAGAGGGAATAACCCGGAATGGCGCGAAGGCTTCAAACCGATCTCTTCCTGCTGGGCGCGGTCGTCGTCCTGGTGGTGTTTGGCCTGGCAATGGTCTTTAGCGCCTCCGCAGTCGTGGCCACCGAACAATATGGATCAAGTTTCCATTTCGTTATCCGCCAGGCGATCTGGGCGGTGCTGGGGCTTGTGATCATGTGGAGGTTGATGAATTTCGACTACCGCCGGCTGCGTAATCCGCGGCTTATCTTTCCGGCGCTTGCTCTCGAGGTTTTTTTGCTCGTGACGGTTTTTCTGATGCCGGTCCACCACGACACGCACCGCTGGTTTCACAGCGGTCCGCTCAGCTTTCAACCCTCGGAGCTGGCTAAAATTCTCCTGCTCGTCTTTTTCGCTTATTTTCTCGACCGCCAACGCGACGCAATCAATGACTTTCGCCATACGCTCGCGCCGATGGGCATCGTAATGGGCGCGATGGTGGCGCTCATCCTGAAGGAGCCGGACCTGGGAACTTCGCTGGCGATTGTGATGATTGCGGCGGCCATGCTTTTTGCCGCCGGACTCCAATTGCGTTATTTTGCCGGCGCTACTTTGGCCGCCGTTCCTTTGCTCTACATGGCCATCGCGCACGCGACGTATCGCACCAACCGCCTGATTGCTTTCCTGAACCCGGAAAGTGACCCTCTCGGGAAAGGTTTCCAGATCTTGCAATCGCTCATCGCCGTTGGTTCGGGTGGTATTCTGGGTGTGGGTCTTGGGGAGGGCCACCAGAAGCTATTCTTCCTGCCTGAGCCTCAAACGGACTTTATTTACGCGGTGATCAGCGAAGAGTGGGGTTATATAGGGGCTGTGCTGGTGTTGGCCGTTTTTGCGGTAATTCTTTGGCGAGGACTTAAGACGGCAGCTTACGCTCCGGATGGATTCGGCAAGCTGCTGGCAATCGGGCTCACCGTTCTCCTGGTGGGCCAGGCGCTGGTGAACATCAGCGTGGTGACCGGTCTGTTGCCCACAAAGGGTATTCCGCTGCCGTTTGTCAGCTACGGCGGGTCATCGCTGCTGATGAACCTTGCTGCGGCCGGAATTCTGCTCAATATTTCACAGCACAACACCGCAGGCAGCAGGTTTTGAAGCCGTGACGAGCACCGCACAAAAGGGAACCTCAGCCATCTCGTCCCAGGGTGGTCCCGGAGGGTGTGTTGCGTTGCGGGTCTTGATGGCGGCGGGTGGAACCGGAGGCCACGTTTTCCCCGCGCTCGCCATAGCCGAGGAGCTTCGGGCGCGATGGAGCGGGCGGTGCGATCCGCCGTCCGGCGCCCATAGCATTGAGTTTGTTGGCGCGGGTCGCGAAATCGAGAAACGTTTAATTCCAGCGGCCGGGTTTCCATTGCATGTGGTGGCCGCGGCTGGTCTTAAAGGACTGGGCGGGTGGCGGAAGCTACGTAATTTCCTGGTATTGCCACGGAGCTTTTGGGAGACGTGGAAACTGCTCAGCAGATTCAGGCCTAATGTTGTGGTTGGAGTGGGTGGCTACGTGGGAGGCCCGGTAATGCTGGGGGCTGCGCTGCGGGGTATTCCGACCTTGCTGATCGAACCTAACGCCGCGCCCGGTTTCACGAACCGCGCGCTCGCGCCATTCATCCGCGTGGCGGCCCTTGGGTTCAACGATGCGGCGGCTGTTTATGGCGCTAAGGCGCGGGTCACGGGCCATCCCGTGCGCGCTGCCTTCAATTCTATTGCTCCGAAGCGCCATTCGCCGCCTTACTGCATTCTGATTCTTGGCGGTAGTCAGGGTTCGGTGGCGATCAACACGGCCGTAATAGGGGCGTTGGGTCTCTTTAGCCGTCAAAACGGCCAGTACAAGCTCGTGCACCAGACAGGCAAGCGGGATTTCGGCCGGGTCAGCCAATCCTATAAAGAGGCTGGCGTCGGCGCGGAAGTCAGCGTGTTTATTGACGACGTGCCTCGTGCGCTCGAAGGCGCGGACTTAGTGATTGGCCGGTCGGGCGCCTCAACCGTTGCAGAGCTTGCCGCGGCCGGCAAGGCGTCTCTATTAATTCCTTTTCCGCACGCGGCGGACGATCATCAGCTTGCCAACGCTCGCGCCCTTGAGCGCGCGGGCGGGGCGCGCGTTCTCGAACAGCGGGAATTGACGCCCGAGCGGCTTTTCGAAGAAGTCACGGCGTTGTGTACACCGGAGACTCTTTCGCAAATGGACCGGGCGGCGCGCGCGTTGTCGCGCCCGGATGCCACCGCCCGGATTGCGGATTTAATTGAAGGCTTGGCCGCTTGCTGAAAAAGCCCGAAACACGGTTCTCTATGCTTGGGAAAATTCGTCGCCTCCATTTCGTAGGGATTGGCGGAATCGGCATGAGCGGCATCGCTGAGCTTCTGTTGAACCAGGGCTTCATCGTCTCCGGGTCGGATTTGAAAGAGACTCCCGTCACCCAGCGCCTCGCGGGGCTTGGAGCGAAAGTCTTTATTGGCCATGCAGCATCGAACGTCCAGGGCGCTGAGGTAATGGTGACTTCCTCAGCCGTTTCTGCGGCTAACCCGGAGGTGCTCGAAGCCGGGCGGCTTGGAATTCCCGTAATCCCGCGAGCCGAGATGCTGGCGGAGCTGATGCGCCTCAAGTTCAGTGTGGCCATCGCAGGCTCGCACGGCAAGACAACGGTCACTTCCATGATCGCCGTGATGCTCACCGATGCGGGGCTTGACCCTACCGCCGTCATCGGAGGGCGGCTCGACGTGTTCGGCTCGAGCGCGCGCCTTGGCAAGGGAGAACTGATGGTGGCCGAGGCGGATGAGAGCGACCGGTCATTCTTGCTTCTTCTACCTTCCATTGCCGTGGTCACGAATATAGACCGGGAACATCTCGACCATTACCGTGACCTTGACGAAATTAAGGACGCGTTTGTTTCGTTTATGAACAAGACGCCCTTCTATGGCGCTGTAATCACTTGCTCGGACCCTCCCTGGCGCGATGCGTTGGAGTCGATTCGTCCGAGGCTACGCCGCCGCCTGATTACCTACGGCGTTGAGCCGGGAGCGGCGATTACCGCTGTGGATATCGAATGCCACAGCAAGGGATCAACCTTCCGAGTGTGTGAATCCGGCGAATCCAATAGGCGCGCATTCGAGATCCGCCTGGCGGTTCCGGGGCGGCATAACGTGCAAAACGCGCTCGCGGCAGTGGGTGTTGGCCTGGAGCTTGGCTTAAGCGCGGATCAAATCCGGCGGGGTCTGGAGCGGTTTCGCGGCGCGGATCGCCGGTTTCAGGTGAAGCTGGAGGCGGACGGCATTACCGTGGTCGATGATTACGGCCACCATCCAGCGGAAATCCGCGCCACACTCGATGCCGCCCGGGCGCGCGGCTCGAAGCGCATCTGGGCCGTTTTCCAGCCGCACCGCTACACCCGCACGCGCGCCCTCATGGATGATTTCGCTCACGCCTTCGCGGGCTGCGAGCGCGTTTACGTGCTCGATATTTATGCGGCGAGTGAGGAGCCAATTCCGGGCGTCACGTCACGCCGGCTGGTTGAGCGGATGCGGGAACTGGGCTGCACCGGAGCGCGTTATGCACCCTCTGAAGAAGGTGTGGCCCACGAGATACTGGCTGATGCCGGGCCTGGCCTGACCCTCTTGACGATTGGGGCGGGAAGCGTCTGGAAGGTCGCAGATGCGTTGGTCTCGGGCTTTAGCGAATTGAAGGCAACGCAGGGAGCGGAAAGCCGCGCCTGATTATGAGCGGGTTAGGGGCCTAATTGGGCGCTTAATCACACGGAAAGCGACGAGGATTAGGTGAACTTTCCATTACGACTGCCGGACGAGCTCAGGGTGGAAGAGCCGAATCCGTATCGCCGCCGGCAAAAGGTTATTGGAATCCGGCGCGGCGCGAGCCGAGCGTCTCGAATTGTGAGGGCTTGGGCGCTTGGGCTTCTGTTTTCGCTCGCTTTGCTCTTTGCGGCGCATTGGGCCTTCCGGCGGGTTATTGCTTCGCCGCTTTTTCTTTTTCAGCCGGGCGAGGGCGTGAAGCTCACAGGGAACCATATTGTTTCCCTCGATGACGTGCTCAATGCTCTCGGGTTTGGAGACGATACGGAAAGCCGCGCCGCCAGCCTTTTCCGCGTGGACCTCACGGAAGAGCAGCGCCGTGTTGATTCCATACCGTGGGTCGAGTCGGCCACGGTGGCGCGCGTTTTCCCGAACCGCCTCCAGGTGACTATAGTGGAGCGGACGCCGGTCGCTTACGCGGAGGTGAATGGCCGCATTGAACTGGTCGATCAGAATGGTGTGTTCCTTCAGATGCTGCGCAAGGCGCCGCTCGATTTTCCTGTTCTCTATGGCCTGGATACGACCGCAACCGCCGGGGAGCGGGCAGTGATGGTTGCCCGCTACGAGCAGTTCTTAAGTGACACGCGCGACGAAGTTTCTGGCTCGGGATGGAGCATTTCCGAGGCGGACTTGAGTGATCCGGATGATCTTCGGGTCTTGCTGGTTCAGGGGAAAGTGACTGTCCTTGCACACTTCGGCGCTGGCGCCTACGCTCGACGGTTTGAGACGTTTGTAACAGTGGCGCCGCAGGCGCTGGCGAACAATCCCAAGATTGATTCTATGGATTTGCGGTATCACGGCGAGGTGGTTGTTGACCCAGCAGGGCAGCGCGCAAGTTTAGAAGGTTTAGCAGGCGGTCCGTATGCTGCAACTCCCCCGGCTACGGTAAAAGCCCCGCGCTCGGCCGCGAAACCGGTGAGACGGGCGCGCACCCGCCTGCGTCGGCGATGATTGCCGGATGCGGACGTCTTTCAGGCATAAGATAGAATGGATAGCGTGTAGCGGAGATCCCCCGCTCCGGTCTGCGGCTTTGGATTTTTAACCAACCGCGGACTTGCAACTCAGATCCGCGCTACTCGCTATGCGCTCCCTCGGATCGGGGGGAGCGGGTGGCCAAACGGGGGAGCAGAGCTTCCTGCCGCGAGACAGGTGAGGGGACATCGGCGCAATTTAAATGACTGACGCTTACATTGCCGGCATTGATCTCGGTAGTTCAAAAACGTGCGCCTTGGTGTGCGAACCGGTAGAAAATGGCCGTTTGCGGGTGGCCGGGTTTGGCTCTGCGGAATCGCGCGGATGGCGTCGTGGTGTGATCGTCAACCTCGATTCTGCGTATCTATCGATCAAGAAGGCGGTGGAGGCTGCCGAAGACGCGGCGGGCGTTCCTATTGATAACGCCTACGTGGGCGTAGGAGGGCCGCACATCCGGGGCGTGGATTCGCGCGGCGGCCTTACGCTTTCGAGAGGCTCGCGCTCCGCGCGCGAAGTGACCAGCGAAGATGTTCGCAAGGTGTTTGAGGCGGCTCAGGCGGTGAACCTGCCCGCGGACCGTGAGGTGGTTTACGCCGAGCGCCAGGAATATTTGCTGGACGCGCAGAATGGAATTCGAAATCCCGTGGGCATGACTGGCTCCCGGCTGGAAGTGGATGTTCATCTGGTCACGGCTTCCACCATCGCGCACGAAAATGTGGTGCTTGCCGTCAACCGGAGCGGTGTGAAAGTGAATGCCACAATTTTCGAGGCGTTGGCCGCGGCGGAATCCTGCCTTACGCCCGATGAGCGGGAACTGGGCGTGGCGCTGGCTGATATTGGCGGCGGCAACTCAAACATTGCCGTCTACCACGAGGGTTGCCTGCGCTACAGCGGGGTGATCCCGGTGGGCGGAGATCACTTCACCAACGACATTGCGGTAGGTCTGCGCACGCCGATTCCCGAGGCGGAGAAGATCAAGGTGGAATGGGCGCAGCGGGACCCTTCCCATACTGAGGAGAAACCGCTTCAAGTGGCCTGTGTTGGGGAGCGCCCCGCGCGAACGGTGAGCTACGCCATGGTGGGTGAAATCATCGAGCCGCGCGCGCAAGAGCTGCTCGAGCTGATTGCGAAGGAGCTTGAATACTCAGGTTTGCAAAAGCAGCTCGGCGGCGGCCTGGTTCTGACGGGTGGCGGAGGAAAGCTGGGGGGCCTCGTGAGGATGGCGGAGCAATCGCTAGACCTGCCGGCCCGGATTGGCGTACCTTATGGTTTAGAGCAGATGGGCGACATCCTACCAGACGCTGCCTATGCCACCGTCGTAGGTCTCGCCATCCACGGGCATCATCGGCGCCTTCTGCGGGACACGCGCGGTCCAGGGATATCCAATAAGCTCTGGGGAATTTTCCGGGGAAAGAATTGAAGATAATTGAAAATGACAGTGGGTAGGTCACTCTCACTTGCCAATGTTTTTATGAAAGGAGCGCCATGAGTTCTGAGAATGGCAGGACTAATCTGCGAGTGGATTTTTCGGACGAATTGCGGCGCGGCGCCAGGATCAAAGTGATTGGTGTTGGAGGAGGCGGCGGCAACGCCGTGAATCGCATGATTGACGCCAGCGTTGAAGGCGTCGAATTTTGTGTGGCGAACACTGACCTCCAGGCGCTGAGCATGTCCAAGGCCCCGGTCAAAATCCAGCTTGGGGTGAAGCTGACCAAGGGATTGGGGGCCGGAGCGAATCCCGAAATCGGCCGTCAGGCGGCCATGGAAGATACGGAAAAGATCCTCGACGTCTTGAACGGCGCGGACATGGTGTTTATCACCACTGGCCTCGGCGGCGGCACGGGAACCGGGGGCGCTCCCATTGTGGCGGGCCTCGCGCGCGAGTTGGGCGCGCTCACCATCGCCGTGGTTACCAAGCCTTTTGCCTTCGAAGGCAAGCGCCGCATGACCCAGGCCGAGCTAGGCCTTGCGGAGCTCGGCGAGGCCGTGGATACGGTGATCTGCATCCCCAATGAGCGCCTTATGCAGTTCGTGGATAAGGGGACCAGCTTCTTTGAGGCGTTCCGCATTGCCGACGACATTCTCCGCCAGGGGGTGCAGGGCATTTCCGATATCATCACCATCACCGGCATTATCAACCGCGACTTTGCGGACATCAAAACCACCATGCAGGGCATGGGCTACGCGGTGATGGGAACGGCGGTGGCGAGTGGCGAGAATCGCGCCGTCGAGGCTACCAACCGCGCCATATCGAGCCCGCTGCTTGAAGACGCTTCGATCAACGGCGCCCAGGGAATACTGCTGAACATCACCGGCTCGACCAAGTTGACCCTTCATGAAGTGCACGCGGCTTCGACGATTGTGCAGCAAGCGGCGGCGGACAATGCCAACATCATCTTCGGCGCCGTGCAGGACGAGGCTATGGGAGATGAAGTGAAGGTGACGGTGATTGCCACCGGCATCAAGAATGAAAAGCTTGCCGCATTGGCCCGCGCAGAAGCAGCGGCGCGCCCGGCGCAACCCGGTTACAAGGCAGCGGCAGCAGCTTATAAGAATGATAAGTTGCCGATCGAAGCCGGCGCTCCTGAGGTCAGGGCTGGACTTCCCGGCGATGATTTTGAAGTGCCGGCCTTCATGCGCCGGAGACGGGTGGAGGCGAAATAGCCGGTGCGCGCAACCGTCACAATCCAGTCGTCAGTGCTCGACGCAATGCGCGAACACGCGCGCCAGAGCAGCCCCAAGGAATGCTGTGGGCTGCTGGCTGGATCGGGCAGCGCCATCACGCACGCCTATCCGGTTTCGAACGCGCTAGCCTCGGAGCGCGAATTCTTTGCCGATCCCGGCGAATTGATTAACGCGCTGCGCGCCTTGCGCGGCCGCGGGTTGAAACACCAGGGCATTTACCATTCGCATCCTTCAAGTGAGAATTTCCCTTCGCACCGCGACGTGGAAATGGCCTTCTATCCGGATTGCGTGCATTTTATCATCTCGCCGGTTGTGCCTTTCGAGCGCCGGGTGCGCGCTTTTAGTATTGAAGACTGCCAGGTCGCTGAGCTTTCGGTTGTCTCCTGCTGACAATAGGCAGGCGGCTCGTAGCGCCACATTCGCCGTTTGACGTTGTGGCTTTTTGAGTTGCCGTTCGTGGGCGCTGCGCCGCCGGTTTTCAATATAATTTTCCTGGACTATGGACATCTACGCGGAAATAGCACGGCTGAGAAAAGAGGGTCGGCGCGCGGCGCTGGCCACGATCATCCAGGTGCAGGGGTCGATCCCGAGCTACGAGACCTCGAAGATTCTGGTGCGCGACGACGGATCGATTGTTGGCACAGTAGGCGGCGGCTGCGTTGAGGCTGAAGTGTGGAGTGTGGCGCAGGATGTGATGCGCGAAGAGAAGCCACGGCGGCTGCATTTCAATCTGAATAATATGCCGGACCACGATCAGGGCCTCGTCTGCGGCGGGTCTCTCGACATTTTCGTTGAGCCCATCCTCGCCACCCCGGCGCTCTACCTTTTTGGCGGCGGCCACGTTTCGCTCGCGGTTTCGCAGATCGCTGGCATCGCGGGTTTTGAAACCATCGTAGCCGACGACCGCGAAGCCTTTGCGAGCGCGGAGCGGTTCCCGGACGCGGCGGCGCTTTTCTCTGGTTTGTGGGAGACGATCTTCCCGCAGCTTCATCCGAACGATTTCTCCTATCTTGTTATTGCGACGCGAGGCCACAAGAGCGACCTTGAGTGTCTTCGCTGGGCGGTTTCGAGCCAGGCCCGTTTCATCGGCATGGTGGGAAGCCGGCGG
>JBOGJY010000181.1:0-5616 GCA_050745325.1 Terriglobia bacterium | reverse complement strand
TCGTGCCGCCTGCCGTGAATCCTCCAGCCGCCATCGGCCAGCTTCTCGATCCAATCCACCTGGGTTTCGGTGAACATGTCTGTCCCGCTGGCGCGGGCAACGGGAAGGTAGTTCATGTACAGAGTGTTTTTGGCGCCCACGTTGCAGCCGGTAAGACAATCGCCGCAATCGATGCAGGGTTTCTGAGGTACGCCGTGAGGATTCAACCCGTCGATATCAAAATTGACATTGATGTCCACGCCGTATGCTTCAAGTCCAATCTCTTTCGCCCGGCGCTCGAGGGCTTGAACTTTCAGCAACTGGGTTGCGCGCGGGTGCGGCCGCGACGCGAGCATCTTCTTTGCCGTATCGTAATAAGGCTGGAGAACGGAGCGGTTGATGCTGCGCGGCCAGTCGGGCTGCAAAAATATGCCGTCATCCGGAATGAGGGCAACATTGGCATTGACAAGAGACGTTCCGCCTAAGCCGCAGCCTTTCAACACCCCAATGTCTTTGAAGAGCGGCATATCGTAGAGGCCTGTGGGGTTAGTGATGGGATTGCGGAAATGCTCAGCGGCCTTGACCAGTGTGTCCGGGAACTGGCCCACGGGCCACTCCCGTCCCCGCTCGAGAATACAAACAGACTTTTTCGGATTGAGCGGCGCGCTTGAAATCCTAGCGGCGGTGATCGCCCCTCCGTAGCCGGAGCCGATCACGACTACATCGTATTTTGCCTTGCGCTCATTCCAGTTCTTTGCCAGCATATCTGCCTCCTCGCGGTTGCCTGTTGTGTCCCGGAAAAGCTCAACCATAGCAAGAGCCGTTGCATGCCGCCGCGAGCGAAGAAACAAACCCGGTAATATGCCGCGGCGGTTCTCCCCCCGCCGAAGTCAGCCTGGTTATAAAGTTGTCTCCTGGAAAAGCGGCGCGGTTCCGCCGCTGTCTCCGTAATCATAAACCTTTTGGAGCGAGACAGTCCACCCTATTGAGAGAGCCTGCAGAAATATTTGAATCCGAGAGCGGAAAGCTTGTGGCAGGCAACCGAAACGTTGCGTCCGCCCGGCTATTGTTCTTTCCGCTAGGGCGCCGGCGTTCCCGGACTTTTGGCCATACTTAGCAAATTGGCGAATAAGCGGTATGCGCCCGGGACGCCCTCGGGGAGCTCGCGGTAGAAGGCATAGGCGCAGTAGACATATATACCTTTGCCGTACTTGGCCACCAGCAGCCCGCCATTTTGCGGAGCCTGATCAGGATCATGCGTCGAGAGCAAGGCTTCATAATGCGTGTCCCACGACTTCATAAAACCATGGCCGCGCTCTTCCACCCAACCTGCAAAATCCTGCGCCGTGATTAAGTTAGGCCAAGTCAAAACGGGCGACTTGGGATTGAGAAAAATAATCTGCGAACGCACATCCATCACCACTTCGGGATTATTCGACAAGCTGTAAGGGAACGGTCCGTAGTTGTGGTCATACTCGGGTGATTGGTATTGAACAATCTCGACGCCGCCGTTCTTGACGTAATCCAGCAGACGCGCGTTGTACGCGCGGAGGTCATCGCGCACGTCGTAGGCGCGCTGGCCCACCAGGATGACGCTATAGTTTCCCAGGTCTCCGCCTGCAAGATCACCGGCGGTGAGCATGTGGGCTTGAATCCCCAGGTTTACAAGTGATTGCGGAACGCTGTCTCCGGTACCGGCGATGTAGCCCACGGTTAAACCCGGCGCAACCTTGACGTTGACGCCGGTGGCTTGATACTCGGCGGCCCGGTAGAGATAGTAAGGCCGCAGGCCCGCATACCCCACGGTCCGGTATCCTTCTCTGTACTCCTGACCGTTGTATTGCGCCACCGCGGTCAGCTTGTATCGCCGCTTCTGCAATTGAGAAGGGATTACCCGGAACGTGAGCGCCTCATCCTCTCCGTCCCTCGCGGTTGAAAACCCGGCTGAGGCCGGGTCTGATTTCCAACCAGGCGGCAAATTGAGCCGCACCCTTCCTTGCGCCGGGCCTTTCACATTGCTGTGAACCAGCGTTGTAACGTCGAAAGACTTCCGGCCGAGCGGCACAATTCCCGCGTGGGGTGAAATCCAAAGTGAAATTGCCGGGCCGGCTACGAGCGGGTTAAGCACGGTTCCTGGCCCCGTCACTCGCTCAACCGATTGCACCACCTGGCCTATCTTTACGGGCACGCTTTGGTATTCGAATTCCGCCCACGCCGACAGTGGGTAGGGGGCAAATGACAAGCTCAGATACTTGCTGTTCAGGATGTCGTAATAGGGCTGCTCGATGTCCGGGCGCGTGAAGTAGGGCCGCGTATACGCTGCGTTGCCTGGCGCCGCCACGTTAAACGAAACGTTCGCGCCCTTGTCCTCGGCCAGCGGGCCGGTCGCGCTGCCTTGAGCGGTCGCGCCCCAGTCTCCGCCATATGGAGACGCCAGCCAAATCCGGTTCACACTGACCGGCGCAGGACTCTGGTTTGCCACGTGCACTTTCACCCAGAAGTGTTGTCCTGGGATCGCCACTTGAAAACTCGGAGGCGCAGACCTTCTGCCGCCCCCGGCGGATGCTGGCGGGGGCGCCACCGTTGCGATCAGCGTGAGGCCGAGCGCCGCCGCGATTCCCGTATTGAACTGCGCCTGCTTCACCTTAAGTTCGTGCTTCACATTGTATTTGGCGTCAGAGGTTAGGTTGCTCGCTGCCACCTGATCCATCAAGGTATTCGTGGCCTTGAGCCCGTTGGCAAGGATCGGGGCAATCTCTTCGGGATGCTCCGCCGAGAACTGTTTCATCGCCTGTTCAACCAGTGAATTGATACGTGTTAAGCCCTGCTTAAGGAAATTGGAATCCTGTCCCTTGGCCAAGTCTGCGATTCCCGCGAGAGAGGTGTCGATTCCGTCAAAGAAAGACTGCTCGTGGTCCGGCGTCTGCACGCGCGAGGCGAACCGGTGGTATGCGCTCATCGCCTGCCCGGCCGGTGGGAATCCCGTGCCGCCGTTCTGCGACTTGTGAAATCCATATCCGACCGTGGCGAGCTGGTGGTATGACAAGCCGAGGAGCGGCGAGTAATCGCCCTCGGGGACCTCAACGTTCGCGCTCAGCATCCCCGGCTCCCAACGGTTCTCGATGTAGTTGAAGAACCGCACTGGGTAGTAGTGACGGTCCGCATAGTCGTAAATCCCCTTCGAGCTGGCGCGGAAAGATGGCGCCCGCGCATAGTCTTTCAGCGGCGTCCAGGGGCGCAATCCCGCTTTGACCTGGTCCGGGAATGCGCTGGGATCGCCCGCCATCTTATACACAAGCTGAGCCACTTCGCCGGCCACTTCATGGTTGCCGTGGCCATCCGTATGGCCGCCCACAAAGACCGAAGTCACCACCAGCGGGCGCGTCATCCGCACCACCCGGACCGCGTCATAGAGGACGCGCTGCAACCCCCACTCGTCAAGCGTCTGCTGCATGGTTTTAGAAAAGCCGAAGTCGACGACCCTGGTCCAGAACTGTTGCACGCCATAGTACCGGTCAGCCGCGAGAAGCTCCTCGGTGCGAAGCAGGCCCATGGCGTCAAAGTAATCAGGCGACATCAAATTTTGTCCGCTCTCGCCGCGGTTCAGCGTGAGAAGCGCTACCCGCGCGCCCTGGCCGCGAGATTCATAGGCGAGCATGCCGCCGTCTTCGTCGTCGGGATGGGCCGTAATCATAATCAGGCTGGCTCGCGTATGCAGCTTCAAGAGCGTTTGCCATACCGCCGCCGCGCCGCGGCTGGCGGGCAGCGGCCGGGCATTCGGCGTAGCGGCAATCGACACGTCACCCGGCGAGAAGGCATAGGCCGTTATCCCCGGAATCATGATGAGGAACAGCAGCCCGAGCGCCGCCAGCATTGGTTTATTTTGGGATCTCACGAGTTTGCCTCCGTCGCGCGTATGGTGACAGACACTTATATCACAACGCGGGCGGCGCAGGATAATTCCGCTGTTATCGGGGAGGCGTTTCAGGTTTTGCAGGCGGCGTGAAAAGTCATACTCATCTCGGAAGTCGTGTTTATACTAAGAGTATCACTAGTCGCCGGTATCATCATTTGTAGCGGCGGCGCCATCTCCCGGGCTTTGGCTCCAAGCGTCTCGGGCGGCGGCTCAAAAGTGTCTTCAGAGACTTCGACCACGTCTCCAATTTCATCGACAAGAAGGTTGATGACGCCGTCACTCGACCGGATCACAACGTTGACCGGTTCTTCGCCCGCCTGGCGTTCTTTCATGCCGAGCCGGCGCTGGTCACAATTAGTGCGGGGATGATGGCCAGCGTGAGCGGAATTTTGATTTTCAGAGTGGCGCCTTGCCCGGCCCTGCTCTGCACATCGACCGTGCCGCCGATCTTTTCGATGTTCGTTCGCACAACGTCCATGCCCACTCCGCGGCCGGAGACGTTGGTAACTTTTAGCGCGGTCGAAAATCCAGGCAGAAAGATCAAGTTGAGCGCTTCCTGCTCTTTCATCGAAGCGGCTTGCTCCGGCGTGACGAGGCCGCACTCAATCGCCTTTTGCTTGACGCGGTCAAGGTTAATACCCGCCCCATCGTCTGAAATCTGGATAATCACCTGTCCGCCTTCGTGGAAGGCGCGCAGCGAAAGGCAGCCTTCGGCGGATTTGCCCGCTGCAACCCGGCTCTCAGGCGTCTCGATGCCGTGGTCGATGGAGTTGCGAACGGCGTGAGTCAGCGGGTCCTTAATCGCCTCGATAACCGTCTTATCAAGCTCTGTCTCCTTACCTTCCATTTCCACACGAACTTGCTTGCCGCAGTTTAGCGCAAGGTCCCGCACGATGCGCGGCAGCTTGCTCCATACGGTATCAATGGGCTGCATCCGGGTTCTCATCACGCCCTCTTGCAGTTCCGTAGTGATCAGATCAAGGCGTTGCGAAACCTCAAGAATCCCGGCGCCTTGCTGAGTGGCGCTGAATTGCATGATCTGGTTTCTGGCCAGGACCAATTCCCCAACCAGGTTTATCAGCTTGTCAAGCTGGCCCACGTCGACGCGGATGGTGTTAGCGGCGACGGATAAGACTTGCGTCAGTTTTTGCTCTTCGATGGCGTTTTTGACCGCTAAAGACGGGATCACCCCCCGTTCCACAAGGATCTCGCCCAGGCGCCGCGGATCGCCCGCCTTCTGGGCTTCGAGAGCCGATGCGAGTTCCTCTTCGCTCACTTGGCCGGATCGGACAAGAATTTGGCCAAACGGGATTGGAGCCTCGGACGCTTCCAGGCTTTCCGCCGTTTCAGCAATTTCCGGGATTCTGATCTCTGCGCTAGGAAGAGGCGCGTTCAGGGTGGTTGTCTGTAAACGTTTGAGGCCTTCGATCAGTAAACCGTAGTCACGGTCGCCATCCGTACCGCCTGACTCAATGGAGCCGAGCATCTCACGCACCGCGTCCACCATAGCCAGAAGGCCGCTCGTGATTTCCGCCGTAAGCGATAGCTTCCCATCGCGGAGACGGCCGAGCAGGCTTTCACCGGAATGCGCGACTGACTCCAATTTAGGAAAGGCTAAAAATCCTGTGGCTCCCTTGATCGTATGAATGGCGCGGAAAATGCTGCTCAGGATTTCGAGGGAGGCGGGGTCTTTCTCAAGCTCTACCAGATCGCGGTCGAGT
>JBOGJY010000180.1:0-5173 GCA_050745325.1 Terriglobia bacterium | reverse complement strand
TTCATATTCAGTCGATTGCAGCGATTTTACCAACATTAGAGTCCGGTTGGTTCCGGTTGGTTCCGGTTTCAAGCCTTTGTTTTCAATGACTTGAAAAAACAAAAACAATCCTTTTTGGTTTCAGCTCTCTTTGGCCCCCATTGCTGCCTCCCATTCCCCTGTTTTTGATCCCTCGGCCGGGGCACTGGGTGGCCCTTTCATCGTGAGACGAGGGACGAGAGTCAAGGGACGAGGGTCGAGAGACGAGTCCGGGACCCTTGCTTTTTCCCTTATCCCTTGTCCCTTGACTCTTGCCCCCGTCTTTTTATTCTACCCCCCGGCGCTGATCCTTTGGAGACGAATGAGACAAACGAGACGGTTTATTTCCAAGACAAGGGATTTGCTGTAGCGGCGGCCTCTGGCCGCCGGTCTTTACTGCTAAAAACCGGCGGCCGAAGCCAGAATGGGGCCGCCGCTACAAAAATCAAACTGACCCGCTACCGGCATCTTGGCCCTACGACCGTAGGCAAAACAACCCCTTCACCGCTGCTGGCCGCGCTTCCCTATCCCCGCCGGTCTGTTTCTTGGTTGATTTTGGCCGGTCACGTCTCAGGAAAAAATATGATAGGATTTCCAACATGAAAATACGAACCGTCGCCCTAATCGCTTTCCTTCTCACTTTGCCTCTGGCGTTCAGCGCAGCTCCGAAGCCGCTTCAAGTCTACTTTATCGACGTTGAAGGCGGCCAAGCCACTCTGTTTGTTTCTCCGTCGGGCCAGTCGATGCTGGTGGATACGGGGTGGGCGGGCCACAACAGCCGCGACGCCCAGCGCATCCTTGCGGCGGCGCGCGACGCGAAAATCCATCAGATAGATTATCTCGTCGTTACTCACTATCATGCGGATCACGTGGGCGGGGTTCCGCAGCTTGCCGCGCTGATTCCCATTCGCAATTTCATCGATCACGGGCAGCCCATAGAAACGCAGCCCCGCGCCGAGGCGCTCTATCAAGCTTATTTAAAGGTGCGCGCCGGAGGGCGTCACATTCTGGCGAAGCCAGGCATGAAGATTCCCGTTCGGGGAATGCAAGTGACGGTTTTGACTGCGGCCGGCGAGCACATCGAGCGCGCAGTTTCCGGCGGCGGCGAGACCAACCGTTATTGCCCCGCGCAGGCGCAGCCCATCGTCGATCGCTCGGAAAATGCTCAATCTGTGGGAGTGCTGGTGAGCTTGGGCAAATTTCGGATAGTGGATCTCGGCGACCTCCCCAGTTGGATGGGGGAATATAATCTTGTTTGCCCCAAGAACCGCGTGGGTCAGGCCGAGGTTTACGTGACCACGCAGCACGCCTATGCCGAATCGGGGGCAGCATTCCTTGTCGATGCCTTGCATCCTATTGTCGTCATTGCGGATAACGGCGCTCACAAGGGCGGAGCGCCGGAGGCGTTCACTGTGGTTCAGAAGTCGCCCGGCCTTGAAGGTTTCTGGGACGTGCATTATTCCTATTCGGCGGATAAGGCCCTGAATCCGCAGCCCCAATTTATCGCCAACTTGACGGATAATCCGGATCACGGTTATTGGATCAAGCTGACGGCAAATTCCGACGGCGTATTTACGGTGACCAATCAGCGGAACGGAGAGAGTAAGACGTACCAGCCGAGGTGATCGCCGCAGAGACTTCGCGCAAGGCGCGGGACTACGGGCGGCTCCGGCGAAGGCGAGGAGGGCACAGAAGTGGAATCACGCTCCGTCAATTCCGGCGGAAGATGCGAAAGTCTTTCTCATCAACCGTAATAACGAAATGTCGCGGGTAGATTTCACTCATTCGGATAAGGCAGAGATCGGCAAGGTCTGGATGGCGGTCTTTATATCTCTCAGCAAGTGCGGCAAGCTGCGGGAAATTCCGGGAAAGATCAAAAGCAAGCCGCAACATGCCCTCTTGCACAAGCGTGAGCACGTAGGCAGGGGACCTCAGGTGGAATGCCGCCTCCGCAAGCACCGCTTCGCAGGTGAGTAACGGCTCGGTAATCGATTTGGCGATTTCAAGCGCCCAGGCGTGATGCTGGTCGTTGCGGTTGCCAAAAGCCACGACAAAGCCCGTGTCGGCGATGGCTTTCATCGTTTGGAAAAGCCTTTTCGCGCCGAAAGATTGCCTGGTCCGCTGATTTTCCCCGCCAGCCGCAGGAAATTCTGGCTCCCATTCGAGCTTCTGGCCTTTTCCAACTGCTCACGGATAATCCGCCCTACGGGCAAGCCCGATTCTTTAGACGTTTCCTGCAGCCAGTCCGCCAGATCATCATTGAGCCGGACTGTAATTGTATGACTCATATGGCAGGATTGTATTACATTTTGTCGTGATTCTCAACCTTTCGTTTTCAGGGGAAGTATTATGGATCTACTTCAGTCGGGTTGATCCCATCAAGTGAACATCAATCGCGCGCGCGGCTTTGCGGCCTTCGGAGATGGCCCAGACGACCAGCGACTGGCCGCGGCGCATGTCGCCTGCGGCAAAGACACCGGGAATCGAGCTCATGTAGTTTATGTCCGTAGCGATGTTGCTGCGCGCGTCGAGCTTGAGGCCCGCTTGCACAAGCTGCTCGATCATTCCATTCTTTACCGGGCCGGTAAAGCCCATGGCGAGCAGCGCCAGCTCAACCTCCAAAACCACTTCGGTTCCGCGAATCGCCTCAAACTTGGGTGGTGGGCCCACGCGGACGGCGTGAAGCTGTTTCACGGCGCCGTCTTCATCACCAGTAAATTTCGCCGTATTGATCGCCCAGTCGCGGAGGCCGCCTTCCTCATGCGAGCTTTCCACGCGCAACTGAAGGGGCCACAGGGGCCAAGGTGTGAGCGGCGAGCGATCCCCAGGAGGCATGGGAGCAATTTCAAACTGGCGCACCGATTTCGCCCGCTGGCGGTGCGTGGTGCCAAGGCAATCGGCGCCCGTATCGCCGCCGCCGATGATGATCACGTTCTTGCCCGTCGCCAGGATCTGATGGTCTACCGTGTCGCCCGCGTTTCGCTTGTTCTGCTGCGGCAGAAACTCCATCGCAAAATGAATGCCTTTGAGCTCCCGTCCCGGAACCCTTAAATCACGCGGCTGTTCGGCGCCGCCCGTGAGTAGCAGCGCGTCATAGTCGCGGCGCAGGTCTTCCACCGGAACGTTTGCGCCCACGTGCGCGCGCGTCTCGAAGCGCACGCCTTCGGCGATCATCTGCTCAAGGCGCCGGTCGACCACCTGTTTTTCGAGCTTGAAGTCCGGGATGCCGTAGCGAAGCAGGCCGCCGATCCGATTTGCCTTCTCGAACACCGTCACCAGATGGCCGGCGCGGTTCAGTTGCTGCGCCGCGGCGAGGCCCGCGGGTCCCGACCCCACAATCGCAACGCGCTTTCCGGTGCGCGCAGCAGGCGGCTCAGGAACGATCCAGCCCTCGCCAAAACCGCGCTCCACAATGGTCTTTTCGATGAGCTTGATGGCCACCGGCGGCTCGTTAATGCCGAGCACGCACGAGGCCTCGCAGGGCGCGGGGCAGATGCGGCCGGTAAGTTCGGGGAAATTATTCGTCGAGTGCAGGACGCGCAGAGCGTCCTTCCAGCGGTCCTTGTAAACCAGATCATTCCAGTCCGGAATGATGTTCGAGACCGGGCAGCCGGTGTGGCAGAACGGGATGCCGCAGTCCATGCAGCGCGCCGCCTGCGTGCGCACCCTGTCTTCGGGGAACGGCTGATAGACTTCGAGGAAGTCTTTTACCCGCTCTCCGACCGGACGGCGCTCCGGCGTCTCTCGCGCGTATTCTTTGAAGCCCGTGACCTTGCCCATAAAAGCTTTCAGCACGATGGTTAGCCACGGCACGATTCCTGTGCCGTGGGTTTTTTTTTGCCAACTCAAGACCCCACGGCACAAACCCCGTGCGTGGCTACCACCGCCCATACAAAATCTAATGCGTGGCCAGCACACCTTCGGGAAGGCGGGGAATGCCCAGCACGCGCTTGTATTCGTGTGGGAACACCTTCACGAATTTCTCCAGTGTTGAATCCCAGTTATCCAGAACCCACCGCGCCTGCGGGCTGGCGGTGAGCTCGCTGTGGCGCGTAATGAGCTGCAACAGCGTTTCAATATCTTTCGCGTCGCTCACCGGTTCGAGGTCCACTTCGCGCCGGTTGCAATTGACGCGAACGAATTCGCCCGCCGCGTCCAGCACAAAGGCAACGCCCCCGGTCATGCCCGCCGCAAAATTGCGCCCGGTTTTGCCGAGCACCACTACCAGGCCTTTGGTCATGTACTCGCAGCCATGGTCGCCCACGCCCTCCACCACTGCCGTAGCGCCGGAATTGCGCACGGCAAACCGCTCCCCAGCCATGCCGTTGAAAAAGGCTTCGCCACTGGTCGCGCCGTAGAGGCAAACGTTGCCGATCAGAATATTTTCTTCGGCCACAAATTCAGACTCGCGCGGCGGGTAAATAATGAGCCGCCCGCCGGAGAGCCCTTTGCCCACATAATCGTTGGCTTCGCCTTCGAGCTCCAGCGTGACGCCGCGCGCCAGGAACGCGCCAAAGCTCTGGCCCGCTGAGCCGGTGAAGTTGATCTTGACCGTGTCCTCGGCAAGCCCCGCCGCGCCGTAACGGCGCGCGATTTCACCGCTCAGCATCGCGCCCACAGACCGGTGTACGTTGCGAATGGGCAGCCGCAGCGAAACAGGCGCGGCGCTATCAATCGCCTCACGCGCGTGGTCGATCAGACTGACATCGAGCGATTTTTCGATGCCGTGGTCCTGGCTGATCTGGCAGCGCCGGGCGATGTGGCCAGGCACGGGCGGATTATAGAGAATCGAAGAGAGGTCGATGCCCTTCGCCTTCCAATGCTCAACGTCCTTGCGCTGCGCCAGGCAATCGACCCGGCCAGTCATCTCATCCAGTCTGCGAAATCCAAGCTCTGCCATCACACGGCGCAGGTCTTCGGCCACAAAAAAGAAGTAGTTGATCACGTGCTCGGGCTGGCCGGTAAACTTCTTGCGCAGCTCGGGATCTTGCGTGGCCACGCCCACCGGGCACGTATTCAAGTGGCACTTGCGCATCATGACGCAGCCCAGCGAAATGAGCGGCGCGGTCGAGAAGCCAAACTCTTCGGCGCCCAGCAGCGCGGCAATCGCCACGTCGCGGCCCGTTTGCAGCTTGCCGTCCACTTGCAGGCGCAC
>JBOGJY010000179.1:0-3867 GCA_050745325.1 Terriglobia bacterium | reverse complement strand
GCAGCAGCTTGGTTCCGGCGAACGCCAGAAGGATTCCGAGGCCCCCGCCCAAGAGCGCCAGCGAGACGCTTTCGGTGAGGAGTTGGCGCATCACGCGCAGCCATCCCGCGCCCAGCGCGGCGCGAATGGCCATTTCTTTCTCCCGCGCCGCTGAACGGCTGAGCAGCAGATTCGCCACGTTGACGCAAGCGATTAGCAGCACGAAGCAGACCGCGCCCAGCAGGAGATAGAGCGTGGGCCGGACGTTTTGCACAAGATAGTTAAGAGCGGGCGTGACGGAGATTCCGTGGTCGGTATTGCTTTTTGGATATTCCTGCGCCAGCCGCCGCGCAATGTTGGTCATATCCGCTTGAGCTTCGCCTTGCGTGGCGCCCGGCTTGAGACGCCCGACCACGCGCATCCCCGGGTGGCTATCACGGTGATTCGTCCAAAGCCGGTCGTAAATGCCGATGGGCACGTAAGCGTCCCGCTGAGAAAAGAACCAGAATGTCTTGGGGAGCACCCCAATCACGGTATAGGTTTGGTCGCCCATATTAATGGGCTTGCCGATTACGTCCGGCTTGCCGCCGAAGTGCTTCTGCCAGAAGCTGTAGTTCAAAACCACTGTAGGCGCAGCCCCGGGATGGTCATTGGCTGCCGCAAAGCCCCGGCCGAGCGCCGGCAAAACGCCCAGGGTCTTGAAAAAGTCCGCCGAAACCATCAGGGCTGAAACCACTTCCGCGCCGCTCGATTCGGAGAGATTGAATTCATCCCCGCGGTACGCGGCTAAGCTCGAGAACGAGCGGTTTTGCCGCTGCCAGTCGAGAAAATTCGGATAAGAGACGGACATTTCCCGAAATTCCCGTGAGCTTTCCGAAAGGATCATCACCTGACTGGGCTGTGGGTAAGGCAGCGGGCTGAGCAGCACGCCGTTCACCACGCTGAAGATGGCCGTAGTCGCGCCAATGCCGAGCGCGAGCGTAATCACGGCGACTACGGTAAAGCCAGGGTGCTTCGCCAGCATTCGAAGGCCGAATTTAAGATCTTGCAGGAGCGTGCTCATGGAAATTCTCCCATAGGGGCGCGCGGCAGGTAGCCGCTCTATTCATACCGAAGCGCCACCAGCGGGTCCACCTTAGTGGCCCGCCGCGCGGGGATATAGGTGGCTAGAAGGGCCACGGCTATTAATACGAGAGCAACACCCACAAAAGTTCCCGCGTCGTTGGGCCGGACGCCAAAGAGCAGGCTAGCCATCAGCCGCGTCAAACCCAGCGCCGCGACTATTCCAACACCTACGCCGGCGAGCGCCAGGATGGCTCCTTGTCCTACCACCAGGCGCAGGATGTCGCCTTGCCGCGCGCCCAGCGCCATCCTGATGCCAATCTCGTGGGTGCGCTGGCTCACCGAGAAGGAGATGACGCCGTAAATGCCCACCGATGCCAGGATCAAAGCCAGACCGGCGAACACGGCCAGTAGAAACACAGAGAGCCGCTGGTTGGAAACGGACTCGGAAACGTACTCCTCCATCGTCTTAACGTCGTAAACAGGCTCCTGTTTGTCGATGCTCCTGACCGCCTGGCGGACCGCGCCGGCAAGCGCCATGGGGTCGGAAGCCGTGCGAACGACAAGCGACATATGGAACTTCGGCCTCTGCGCCAGGGGAAAATAGAGCACTCCCTTCCGCGGGGCGCTGAATCCCCGGTTCCTAACGTTACCCACGATTCCCACCACGGTATACCATTCGGGCGACGAGGAAGCCATCGCCAGGCGATGACCGATCGGGTCCTGCTTCGGCCAATACTCCTTCGCCAGAACGTCATCGATAAGGGCGACGCGTGGCGCGGAGGCCGTATCCGCATCGGTGAAGAAGCGGCCGCGCCGCAGCGGAATGCGCAGGGCGCTGAATAGTCCTGGCATGACGCGGCGAGTATCGGCATGGGGGAGTATCACGCCCTGGCCCGCCGGCTCGCCCTCGATGAAGAAGGAACCTGAATTGCCAAAATTGTTGAAAGGAAGCACGTCCACCGCGCCAGCCGCTTTCACTCCGGGCAAGCGCGAAACGCGTTCGAGAAGCGCATGGTAGAATGCGGCGGTCTGAGGCGGTTTAGCGTACTGGGTGTCGGAAAGGGTAATTTGCATGGTCAGGACGTGGTGTGGATCGAAGCCGGGATTCACATCCAGGAGACGGACAAAGCTCTTAATCATCAAAACGCCTCCGACGAGCAGCACCAGGGTAAGCGCGACTTCGCCAATCACCAATAGACTGCGCACGCGCTGCCGGGCCACGCCTTCTGACGTAGAGCGTCCTCCTTCCTTAAGCGACTCATGCAGGCTGGTTTGCGAGGCCTGAAGCGCCGGCGCAAGCCCAAAAAGGATGCCGGTGGCGAGCGCAATGGCGGCGGTGAAGATTAACACCCATCCATTAATGCCCGCCTGGCCGAGCCGCGGAACGTTTGCCGGGCCGATCCTCCGGAGCAAATCCACGCCCCAAACCGCCAGCCATAGGCCAAGGGCCCCGCCGGCCACCGCCAATAGTACGGATTCGGTGAGCAACTGGCGCACAATTCGCAATCGGCTCGCTCCTAGCGCGGCGCGCACCGCCATTTCTCTCGATCGCGCCGAGGCCCGCGCCAGCATCAGGTTCGCCACATTGGCGCAGGCGATCAGCAGCACAAACCCGACGGCGGCCAGCAATACAAAAAGGAATTTCCCCGTGCTCCCGATCAAGTCTGGCAGAAGTTGAACAACCTTGATGCCATAACCGATGTGGGGAGGAAAATCATTCGGGTACTCCCGCATTAAGCGCCGCGCCATGCCATTCATCGCCGTCTGCGCTTGCGCCACGGTCACACCCGGGCGAAGCCGCGCCGCCATGGAGAGCCATTGGTGGTCTCGCTCTCTAACCGGATCAAGCTGGGCGGGCGTGAGCGCCAGCGGAGTCCACAGATCGGGCGCCAAATTAGGAAGCTGAAAAGAGGATGGCATGACGCCCACGACGGTGTAATTTTCGCCGTCGAGCGTAATGCTCTTGCCGATCAGCTTCGGGTCCGAGCCAAACTCCCCCTCCCATAAATTCTCTGTGATCACCACAACATGACTTGCGCCTGGCTTATCTTCAGAAGGCAGAAACCACCGTCCGAGAATGGGCTTTACACCCACCAAAGGGAAGTAACCGCTACTCACCAAGAACCCTACCAGGTGTTCGGGCTGGCCAGCGCCGGTAAGGTCAAAATTTTGGTTCGAGATGGCAGCGGTGTTGGCAAAGATGTCTGTCATGCGGCTGATGTCCGCAAAATCTGGCGCAGAGACGCCAATGCTGGGCAATCCAAGTTGCGTGAACTGGTCATGCACAGCCACCACGCGGCCCGGCTGATGAATGGGCAATGGCCGGAGGACTACCGCGTCTACCACGCTAAAAATAGCCGTGTTCGCGCCGATCCCAAGCGCCAAAACAATCACCGCGATTGCCGCGAAGCCGGGATTCTTTTCCAGTATACGTAACGCGTACTTGATATCTTGAAAGAGTGCCGCCATTGATTAAGCCTCCGCGCTGAAGCCCCGCTTTTTAAGGATGTAGCGCAGGGTCCGTATTTTGACCCTGCGGTTTTTGCGCTGTAGCGGCGGCCTCTGGCCGCCGGTTTTCAAATGGTAAAGACCGGCGGCGGGGACGCCGCCGCTACATCTTCTTCTATGGCCTGCTGAATGCTAATATCGTGTCACCGAAGTTCATTGAATAAGCCAGCTCCGCAGGAGCGACAGAATATAACCCACGGCGCGAGCCGTGGGTTAGCAAAGTGTTCCCCTGCCCCTGCCCCCCTCCCGCCCGCGCGGGAGAGGGGCGCCGAAGGCGGGGCTTCTGAACCCGACCCCTCGAAACAGGGAAGGAAC
>JBOGJY010000178.1:0-6978 GCA_050745325.1 Terriglobia bacterium | reverse complement strand
TGCAAAAGGATGGCAAGGTCAAACTCCTCCTCGCGCAATTGCCGGACGAGCTTGCGGAAACCGCCCGGCCCGCGGTGTTCTCCCTGCGGATCAAAAAGAATCTGGCGGTCAATCGCGGGGTGGCGCTCATAGACGCCCCTCACCCAGGGCTTCGAGACCACCACCAGATCGGCCTCCGGAAAGCGCGCGCGCAGCGCCTCAAGAGCGGGCAGCGAAATGACCGCATCGCCAATCCAGTTGGTGGCGCGCACCAGGATTTTCCGGGGTTCGTCAACCTTCAACGCCATCACCTTATATCCTGTGCGAGTATAGCAAAAGCGGGGCGCAGCCGGGCATATGTCCTGGCGGCAGTCATGGCCAAAAGCGGTAGGTGCTTTGCCTCTCCGCCTGTTCCCTCGTAGAATAGCAGGTTATGATTAGCGAACAGATTGGCCGAGGGGGCAAGGTCGTTTTTAACCGGATCGTGCGTTCGCTGGTGCGGCGCGGCGTTCATCCGAATATTCTCACGTCCATCGGCTTGCTCATCAACCTGGTGGCGGCCTATTTATTTGCCGTAGGCTATTTCCGCTGGGCGGGCGTGGTGATTATTGTGGCCGCGATTTTCGACCTCACCGACGGCCCCGTCGCGCGCAACACCCACCGCGTCACGCCCTTTGGCGGGTTCCTGGATTCTGTGCTCGACCGCTACTCGGACCTCCTTTTGCTCGTCGGGCTGCTCGTTTACTACAGCCGCGCCAACCGTTTCTGGTACGTTATCCTGGTAGCGGCGTGCATGATTGGTGCGATTATGACCAGTTACACCCGCGCCCGCGCCGAAAACGTGATCCCCTCGTGCAAGGTGGGCTTCCTCGAGCGGCCCGAGCGGATTGTGCTCTTCATTATCGGCGCGCTCGCGGACCGCATGGCGCCGGTGCTTTGGGTGATTGTGGTTTTCTCGAATCTCACCGTGTTTCACCGCGTCGTCCACACCTACCGGGGGACGCAGCGTTTGCGCGCGAAGCCGGCGGGGGAGTAACTCAAAATCCACTCGCAATCTGGCCTTCTGGAATTGGAGAATTTGCCGATGCCTTTTGAGCTTGACCTGCGTGAAAAAGGCGCACTGCGCAACGGCGAGCACGTCTTCTCCGACCGGCGCCTCTTCATGCAACTGCAGGCGTTTGGCAGCGCGCGCGACACCGGGCCGCTGATCGAATCGCTCTCTGGGGCTAGATTTGAAAGCGTCCTCTACGAAGACGTGAACGATCCGCAAGGCGTAGCCCTGCTCACCTGGAGCGAGACCCCGGAGTTTTTCGTCGAAACCCTAAGAGCGTTTCTCCTGCGGCCTCCATTCGCCGCGCTCGCGCCCAAGCCTGAATACACCATGCTCGGCCGCACCTACGCGATCGGGCACGAGCCCGACCTTGAGGCGTGGCTGCTCGAAAAACCCCGGCAAACGGCGCTGAACCCCGCCTGGCCGTGGGCGGTGTGGTATGCGCTGCGGCGCGCCGGAGCGTTTTCCCTCCTCGAGCCTGAAGAAAAGGGGCCCGTCTTGAGCGAACACGGCAAGATCGGCCACGCGTTCGGCGAAGGCGATTACGCGCACGATATCCGCCTGGCCTGCTTCGGTCTTGATAAGAATGATAACGATTTCGTAATTGGGCTGGTGGGGCGCGACCTGTTTCCGCTCTCCGCCTGTGTCGAAACCATGCGCAAGACCCGCCAGACTTCCCAGTACATCGAGAATATGGGGCCTTTCTTCGCCGGAAAAGCTGTCTGGCAAAGCCCGCTTATTCGATAGCAACTATCTCGGCTGGCGCCGACCGTCAGGTCTGCGTAGGTGGCGATATGACTGCAGTGATCTCCATGCTCCGTGGCGTCAACGTTGGGGGCCATCACAAGATCAAGATGGAATCACTCCGGGCGCTCTGTGAATCCCTCGGATTGCGAGATGCCCAAACTTATGTGCAGAGTGGCAACGTCGTTTTCAGGACGGAAGAGCGGGACCCGGTTCGGCTTACCCAACGGATTGAGGATAAGATCGAGAAGGTCTTCGGTTTTCGCCCCCACGTTATCTCTCGCACCCCTTCCGAGATGAGAGACGTGATCGCAAGAAATCCGTTCCTGAAGCGGCGCGACCTCGATCCAAGCCAACTCCTTATCGTTTTTCTCGCCAGCATTCCGAGCGCGGAACTTCGGGATAAGGCGCTTCAGGTAAAGACCGGCCCGGAGGAATTGCGGATCGACGGTCGTGAGCTTTACATCTATTTTCCCAATGGCATGGGCCAATCGAAACTATCATGGACGGCGATTGAAAAGAAGCTGAAGACACCCGGGACGGGCAGAAATTGGAACACCGTGAGGAAACTGCTCGAGATGGCGGAGGCGTTGGAAGCTTCTTGAGGGGGAGCATGACCAGCACGGCGGTCAGCTCGCGCGGCGAATCTCCTCACGAATGACGCGCCGCAAAATCTTTTCGATTGGCTCTTCGGCCCTCTCGATGTGGCTTCGTAAGGCGGCGTTGATGAGGCTCTGATAATTCCCGCCACCCGCTTCGTCAACCCGTTTTCGGAACCAAGTTAAAACGTCGTCGTCCAGCCGGATCGTGATTCTGCTCTTGCCCTTCGGAACCCTGGCCACCGGCCCCCGTTTCGCCTTACTGAAATCATATTCATGTTTCATAACGCTCCTCATATTGCCGGCGCTCCCGCGCTATTGCGCGGCGCGCTGAGATTAGTCGTATCCGCTCGCCATGCCACGTATAAACTACAATGAGCAACCTACCGAAGACATCCCTGCCCAGCGTGATCCACCGCTCTTCCTCTACCGGAAGCGGGTCCCGGATTGTAAGCGCAAGCTCGTCTTCCAATGCGGCAACGGCATCCGCGAAGTGAACGCCATGTTTCTTAAGGTTCAGCTTCGCCTTACCGGGATCCCATTCATATTCCACAGATGCCATAATATGCACATTTGTACACCACGTCAACCGGAGGCGGATGGGCGCCCTACCACTTGACCTCGCCTTGAAGTTCCATTTCCAAGCTTATAGACTGGTTCGAGTGAACCGGGACCGATCAAGGGCCAACGCCGCGCATTCTCTGAGCCGACGGCGCCGGCCACGCATTGCTGCACTGCCGCTGGGTATCCTGCTCGCGCTTGGGGTGGCTGGTTGCGGATTCTCTCAATCCACTCCTGAAAAAGACGCTATACCCAGGGCTTGTCTCGCTTCAGCTAAGTCTGGGACGCCGCCCGCGGCCGGCGCTCTGCCTTCGCATCCAACCGCTGCGGATTACAACTCTCTGGGGACCCGTTTCGCTCAGACCAACAATCCTGGTTGCGCCATTCCCGCATTTGAAGCGGGTCTGGCTCTCGCTCCCAAGGCTTGGGAAATTCGTTACAACCTGGCTCTTTCCTTGATTCGCGCGCGCGACTTCAGCCGGTCCTTGAGCGAGCTGCGCGAGGTGATGGCGGAGAAGCCAAATTCCGCGAAAGTTCACAACGCGCTTGGCCTGGCGCGCGAAGGCGCGGGCCAACAGGACCCGGCCAGCGAAGCATTCAAAACCGCCATCAAGATTGATCCGCATTACGCTTCCGCCTTATACAACCTTGGGCATCTGTTAAGTTCCGAAAAGCGATACGAGGGAGCAATCTACTATTTCCAGCAGGCGCTCGCCGTGTCTCCTCCGCTGCCTCTTGCCGGCCAGGTCGAGGCCGAACTGGCGGCTGCCTATGCGGAGAACCAGGACTATCCCGATTCAATTCGAGTGTTCAAAAATCTGCTTGCGTCCCAGCCGGGCTCGACGGCTTTCCATTTTGATCTGGCAAACGCCTATGCCCACAACAATCAATTTGCTGAGGCGGCAGGCGAGTATAAGAAGACGCTGGAATTAGACCCTGCCAACCAGGCCGCCCGGCTTTCACTCGCCAAGGCGTTGATGACGCTGTACGAGGTTCCGCAGGCGCTCCCTTATCTCCGTGAATACACCAAGGCGAAGCCGGGAGACGCCGAAGGCTATGAAATCTTAGGAGAGGCGCTCAAGTATTCCGGACGTTATCGTGAGGCGGCTGCGGCGCTCAAGCGCGCCGTCAAGATGGACGCCTCGAATTACCGAGCCCATTACAACCTGGGTTTTGTGCTCGAAAGGTCTGGCCATCTGGATGAAGCCATTGCCCAGCTTGAAGAAGCCAAGAAATTGAAGCCGGACGGTTCCGAGGCCCTGTACGAACTTGGCATCGCGCTGGCAAAGCAGAAGGACACCCAGGCGGCGCAGCGGCAATTCCGGCAGTTCCAGACGGTGAAAGAAAGTGGTGAGCTTGAGACGAGGGCTGGCGTTGTCGACCGTCAAGCCAGCGCGGAGCTCCACCAAGGGCGCGTGGAGGACGCCGTCAAGACGTACCGTGACGCCCTGAAAATCCGACCTGGAGACGCTAAGATTCACTACAACCTGTCGCTTGCGTTGGCGAAGCTCGGCGACCCCCGGGGCGAAGAAGGCGAGCTGGCGGCGGCGGTGAAACTCGACCCGAAGTTTGCCCAGGCTCATAACCAGCTCGGGCTATGTTACTTGGCGGATGGCAGGCTTGCGGATGCGGAGAGAGAGCTGAAAGCGGCTCTCGATGCGGACCCAGGTTACGCCGAGGCCGAAAATAATCTCGGCGTGTTGTATGGCCGCGAGGGGAAGAACGCGCTGGCGGCTGGCCTGTTCCGGCGGGCCACAACGGATAACCCTCAGTATGCGGAGGCGTATTTCAACTGGGGTCTGGTCCTGGCGGCGGGCGGCCAAGACAGCGAAGCGGAGACGCGCCTCGAAAAGGCAATCGCTCTCTCGCCCAACGATCCTCACGCGCTTTACCAAGTCGCGCTCGCAGAGCGGCAACTGGGCGATCTTGCGCGCTCGACCGAGTTGCTCACGCGGGTGGTTAAACTCGACCCCGGCAATTCGCAAGCCCGCCATTTGCTGAACCAGAATTTGCATCAGCCCGGCAAGCGATGAAGCAAGCCGCGGCTTTTTGCTCGACGGCAGAGAGACCCTGAAAAATCATTCGCTTTAGAAAGCGGAATGGCACGGCCAGTTCTCTAAAAATTGGGCCGCGCCGAAACGCTCTCACCCCCTCTCCCAAAAAACCTGTGAAAAAATGGGTTGACAAGCAAAAACCTCACGCAAAGGCGCGAAGCCGCAAAGGAGCTAAATAAGTTCCACTTTGCGTCTCTTTGCGTCTTGGCGTCTTTGCGAGAGGCTCTTTATTTATTCATAGCTTCAAAGGGAGAGGGGTGGCATGAGGGAAGCACGCTAACGGCATAGCGTCTCGCTATGCCCCAAAGATTTTATGGTATTGCTGCTCGAAGAAATTATCGGTCATGCCGGCAATGTAGTCGCACACCACTTGCACGGGATCGCGCAAGGCCTTCGCCGAATAAAATGGGGGCAGGGAACGAGGATGCTTCAGGTAATGCTTGAAGAGCTGCTCGATCCGGCGGGTAATGGCCTTGTGCTCCGAGCCTACTTTGGGATGTTCGTAGAGATGAGACTGCAGAAATCGCTTGACCTTCCCGTTTTCAGCCGCGATTTCCGGGCTAAGCCCGGCCACGCGCGCGTCGAGCCTGCGGATGGCCTCTACCGAACGCGCCCGCGAAGAGCGTAGCCGGCCTTGGGTGGTTTTGATGAGATCGGTGACCAGAAGATCGACGAGCCTCCGCAGCGCCTCATTGAACAGCAGCTTTTCCTGGGCCTGCGGACGCTTCTTTTCGAGCTGGCGGCAGAACTTGTCGAAAACCGGCAGGCCTTCGCGGATCATGGCGAGCGCAAGCAGCCGGGATTCATATCCATCGTCGAGGTCCGCGCAATTATAGGCGATTTCATCAGCGCAATCGATCAACTGGGCTTCAACCGGAGGCCGCTCGCCGAGAAGATATCCGGCAAGTTCGGGATGGCGCGCCGGGTCGTAATCACGCGAGTGTTTGACGATTCCTTCTCGAACTTCGAACGTGAGGTTCAGGCCCGGAAAAGCGGCGTATTTTTGCTCGAATTCTTCGACGATGCGCAGCGCGTGCAGGTTATGCTCGAACCCGCCGTGATGCGGGCGCATCAGCCGGTCGAGGGCCTGCTCTCCCGTGTGGCCGAAGGGCGGATGGCCGATGTCGTGAACCAGGGCCAGGGCTTCCGTGAGGTCGAGGTTAAGGCCCAGGCCTCGCGCCGCGGTGCGGCTGATTTGCGTGACTTCGAGCGTGTGCGTCAGGCGCGTCCGGAAATGATCGGAATGGCGGCGCGTGAAAACCTGCGTCTTGTTTTCAAGCCGCCGGAAAGCGCGCGAATGGATAATACGGTCGCGGTCCCGTTCGTAATCATTGCGATAGGGATGAGCGGCTTCCGGGTAGCGGCGGCCGCGCGATTTCTCAATCGTCTGCGCGTAAGGCGAAAGCTCGTATTGGCAATAGTGAGGTGTTGGTTTTCCCATCGGACCTTAATCGTGGAGGTTGTTACGGCCCCCAAAGCGGACTATACCATAGCGGATGCTGGCGGCTGAAGAGTCCGTGTGACAACTGCAACCGGTGCGGCGGCCTCTGGCCGCCGCTACAGCGCCATCTGCGGTGTTTTCACCCAGGCGGCTGGAAACCCGCGCGCTCCGGCCGGCCGGAGCCTTAAAGGCTGCTTGGGGGCGGAAAAACCGTCCCATTTATCTCGTTTGTCTCAAAATTCTCAGAGCAGTCTGATACGCTGGGGGGTGAGGGTTCTGTAGCGCATCTATAAGGTTGTCGGCGATGTCAAGTAAAAGTTCATCTAAAGCCTTTTTTCTCCGGGCGCGGAGCGCCCGCCCTTGTGCGGTTTTGGTTTCAAACCGCTGGCCGGGCAGAACTCCACCTGGGAACGGCGAGCCGCTCCCCGCAGCGTGCTTCTTCTATACATCTATCCGACCCTTTCAGGCCATGATCACCGATGCTGACTCCCTCCTGGTGCGAGGGAGGCCGGTAGCCCAATCAGAGTTTCGGTCATGGTTAGACCAGCG
>JBOGJY010000177.1:0-13271 GCA_050745325.1 Terriglobia bacterium | reverse complement strand
ATTCTCTCCGGCTATTTTCTAATCTTTTGATTGCCCCTCACCCGGCTCGCCCCGCTCGCCACCCTCTCCCCTTCGGGGCGAGGGAGCAAATTAATTAAACAACGACCCTCTCCCCGCAAGCGGGGAGAGGGCGCCCGAGGTACGAGGGCGGGTGAGGGGCTTTGGGCTGTATGACGGGACTGAAGTCCCGCCCTCCTACCCAGCCGCCCAATTATTAGAAACGTTGATTCTAAAGACTCGCTAGGCTTCGTTCCGCAACTTTTGCGCATTTCGACGCGCCTCCCCGGCCATTTTCTAATCTTTTGATTGCCCCTCACCCGGCTCGCCCGCCAAATAGATTCGCCACCCTCTACCCTTGGGGGCGAGGACGTAAATTAATTAGACAACAGTCCTCTCCTCGCACGCAAGCGGAGA
Source organism: Terriglobia bacterium (assembly GCA_050745325.1). GTDB lineage: Bacteria > Acidobacteriota > Terriglobia > UBA7540 > UBA7540 > RH2-MAG17b. The sequence continues at coordinate 12,857 of JBOGJY010000177.1, read as the reverse complement.
GGGTGCCCGCCGAACGGGGATGAGGGGTTTGCCTGCACGACGCGACTCAATCCACCCCCCTACCCCCTGGCGTTGGGAATATCTACGGTTGCGCGAAACGGCCTCATGCAATAGTATAGGCCCAAGACCTCGAGAGGCAAAGAGGGGGCCACCGGTCAGAGTGATTTTTATCGCAACGGACCCCGGCAACCTGTCCTGAAAGGTTCTGTGATTTTTTAGGGCGGCCGCCATGGCAGCGCGCTTGTGTCAATTGTTTGGAATCAACCGGGTGGGAAGTTTGAAGCATGGCAAAAGCAAAAACCAAGCTTGGCCGCTCACGCGAAGCTCGCACGGGCGGGAGAACGGTTGAAGAATCTCAGGTGGAGATGGTCGAGGTGGTGCTGCCGAACGACGCCAACTTGCTCGGCAACATTTTAGGCGGTAAAGTGATGCACCTGATTGACATTGCCGGCGCCATCGCGGCGCACCGGCACTCGCGCCTCCAGGTGGTGACGGCCTCGGTGGATAGTCTGGATTTTCTCCATCCGGTGCGCGTGGGCCAGATCATTGTCTTGCGCGCTTTTGTCACTCGCGCTTTCCATACCTCGATGGAAGTGGAAGTGAATGTTTACCGTGACGATTACATTGAGGGCAAACGGCGGCAAACCAGCTCTGCGTTCCTCACCTACGTGGCTCTCGATAGCGAAGGCAAACCCGCCCCGGTCCCGCCGCTCGCTCCGCGCAGCGCGGAGCAGCGCCGCCGTTACCGTGAGGCGCTCGAACGCCGCCGCCACCGGCTGGCCCTTGCCGCGCGCGCGCATCGCCGTTATTTTGATAAAGGGGAGTGTTAAAGGCTAGGGACGAGGGGCAAGGGTCGAGGGCAGTGGGTCAGTTTGAAATTCTCCCCTCACCGAACCCTTAGAAGGTGGTTATGGAGATCAAACGCATCGGTTCGCAGCCATCAAGCAAAGGTCCGGCAGACTGGTTTACCGGCGCTGTACGTATTGACTCTCTTTTTCAAGCACCCGACCCGGCGCTTGCCGCTGGCGCCAGCGTCACATTTGAACCGGGAGCGCGTACCGCGTGGCATACGCACCCCCTCGGACAAATCTTAATTGTCACGGCAGGCTGCGGATGGGTTCAGAGGGAAGGCGGTGCGACAGAGGAAATTCACCCCGGAGATGTGGTTTGGTTCGCACCGGGAGAGAAGCATTGGCACGGGGCTACACCGGCCACGGCCATGACTCACATCGCAATTCAGGAACGATTAGACGGCAAGATCGTGGATTGGATGGAGCACGTCAGCGACGAACAATACCAACTGTGAATCCGGATTCAAATTGACCCACTACCGGGTCGAGCGGCAAGGGGCAAGCGGCAAGGGACAACGGGCAAGGGACGAGAGACGGGGAGCAAGTCGGACGGTTCTTTTTTGTCTTGACTCTCGCCCCTCGTCCCTTGACTCTCGCCGCTATCTTGGAGATCCCAAGGGATCATCGACAGGAGAGATCAGATGAAAGTTAAACGAAGCAAGATTTTTTCAGGAACCCCTTGGGAACCCCTGGTGGGCTACGCGCGGGCCGTACAGGCTGGAGAGGTGGTCTACGTCTCAGGCACCACGGGAACCGACCCGGCAGGCAAGGTGCTTGCGCCAGGCGACGCCTACGCGCAAACGCAGCAGGCGATCCGCAATATCGAAAACGCGCTCAAGCGCCTTGGCCTTGGATTGGAGCACGTGGTGCGGACGCGCATCTACGTCACGGAAATCGACCGCTGGCAGGATGTGGCCAAGGCGCACGCCGAATTCTTCGGTGAAATCCATCCCGCGACCTCCATAATCGGGGTGCAGCGGCTGCTCGATCCCGAAATGCTGGTGGAAATTGAGTGCACGGCGGTACATTAACATGAGAAGTAGAAGAGTTCGGTTCCCCCTCACCCGGCTCGCTATGCTCGCCACCCTCTCCCCTGCGGGGCGAGGGGAGTGATTTCCGTTCTCTTTTCACCCCTCTTTCCTGCAGGGCAAGGGCGCACACGTTAAGTCAACAACAGCCCTCTCCCCCGATTTGGGGGAGAGGGTGGCGAGCCCTTCGGCTCCGCTCAGGGTAAACTCCGCGAGCCGGGTGAGGGGTCGTGGTTTAGCGCGTCACATCGCACACATGGCAAAAAACACCATGTGTGCGCTACCCGCGAATGCTCGTAGCGGACAGAGAAAAAGGAAATCGCCATGGACCCGCATAGTGCCTGCGCGAAAAGTCGCGCAGGTCGGTCAATTCAAACGCCGGGGGGCTTGCACCTTTCTGCGCAACTGCCCTTCGGCCTCAAGTTCAGCAACATTCCGCTAATCAACTTGCGTATGGAGTTCAACGATACGTACGCTTTTCTGAGCACTTCTGACGCAGAGGAGTGTCTGAAGCCACCAGTAAAACCTATTCGTGCGCGGTTGTTCATTTGGGGTGGCATGCCTGACGACTTTATGACGCTTGTGCTTCAGCGCGCAGTTCTTGGCATCGAAGCCTATTTGCCCGGTGCGCTGATGCACACCTCATCTGTTCTTGGGAACCTGTCCAAGGAGCTCGTCGCAAAACTCAAGAACCCCTTTTCGTTCGGCTCAAAGTCCGCTGTCGCGAACATCTACGATCGCATGCCAGCCGCTGTACACCCCGAGCTCAGCCTCCTGTATCTTGACCAAGACCTGTACGGACGAAACGTGCTTTTTTACAGGGAGGTTCGGAACCCTCTATTCCACGGGCAACAGCTGACCCAACCGACCATATCGAGCATGCGTGAGGCCTTTCTCCATCTCGCTCATCTGTACGCGTGGATCGACTACTGGTTCGACCCGGAGAAGCTCATCAAAGGCGGCGGGATATTTGCCGGAGTACATCTTCGCAACGCGAAGAAAGCAACGAATTACACTCGCTGACCATCCCCCCTGCGCGGGTGGCGCATACATCGCGCATTTTGCGATGTGTGCGAGATCGGTTAGCGCGTCGCATCGCACACATGGCAAACAACGCCATGTGTGCGCCACCTGACGCGCCAAATCAAGGCTCTGGAATGCCTAAGTCCCTGCAAATCTTGCGGGCCAGTCTGTCGTTAATTTCTTTGTGACGGGGGACTGATGAAGCTTTGTTATTGGCGGGGTTACTGTAAAGGGTGTGCTTGCTGCCTTCGCGGCTGAAATGACAGCCGTGGCTTTCAAGGTGGCGGATAAGTTCTTTGAGCTTCACACCGTCAAAGCCACCTTTTCCCTGATGGTGAATTCTGTGGGGATCGGAGTCCCGTGCATTTCGTGGTTCGCTTTGAGGATCATCTGGATGGCTTCGATGAGGTTTTCATGCGTCTCGGCTAAGGTCTCGCCTTGCGAGTTCGCGCCGGGCAATTCCTCAACCCATCCGATGTAACCTTCCGGAACTTTCTCGTATACAGCTGTCAATTCCACGGTAGCTATTCCTTCGGGGGAAAACTTCCCCCCTTTCTAACGACAAGCGTACAAGACTTCCTGACATCGGTCAATAAGTGATCGGCATGATGTCCGCGGGTGGCGCACACATGGCGCATTTCGCGATGTGTGCGAGATCGGTTAGTGCGCCGGATCGCACACATGGCGAACAACGCCATGTATGAGCCAGCCGCACGGAAGCCCTCATCCACAGGATTAACCCGCTCTAATTAAAATAAACGTCTCATTTATCTCATTCGTCTCCTTGTTTATAGTAGAATAGGTAGCGCAAACTTGCCGTTCACATCTGCGGCATTTCCCGGGGCCGGTTATGCTTTATTTGTTGATTCCCCCGCCGCAAGACAGAGAGCCAATCCCGCATGAGACGAATCCTTTTTGTTGACGATGAGGCTGACCTGCTGCAAGGCCTCCAGCGTATGTTGCGCGCGCAGCGCGAAGAGTGGGAAATGTCGTTTGCACAGGGAGGTGAAGCTGCGCTTACCATGCTCGCCGCCTCGCCGTTTGACGTGATCGTCTCCGATATGCGGATGCCGGGGATGGACGGCGCGGCGCTGCTGGCCCGTGTGCGGCAGGAGTATCCCGATGTCATCCGGATCATTTTGTCCGGCCAGGCCGAGCTGAACGCCGCTTTCCGCGTGGCGCCCGTGGCGCACCAGTTTCTGGCAAAGCCGTGCGATTCGGGCGCGCTGCGGGTGGCGATTGAGCGCTCGTCCCGGCTAAAAACGCTGCTCAACGACGATTCACTGCGCAAGACGGTGGGCGCCATGCGCGAGCTCCCGTCCTTGCCGCGCACCTACATTGCTCTCGCCGAGGCTCTGGAAGAGCCGGATGCGTCATTGGATAAAGTGGCGAAGATTGTGGAGGGCGACGTCGCCATCGCCGCCAAAATCCTCCAGCTTGTCAATTCCCCCTTCTTTGGGCTCTCACGGGATGTAACCAACGTGCGGACGGCGGTCAGTTATCTGGGTACGAATACCTTGAAAAGCCTCGTGCTGTCGCTCGGCGTCTTCCGGGCTTTTGAGAGCGTTGAGCTGGTAAAAGGGTTTTCCGTAGAACAATTCCAGGCTCACGCCTGCCTGACGGCGAAAATCGCCGAAGCCCTTCCGAGCCCCAAGTATCTTGCGGAAGCCACCGCGCTTGCCGCTCTTCTGCATGACGTGGGAAAGTTGATCCTGGCGGCGCAGATGCCCGGACACTTGGCTCAAGTTCTCAAGGAAGCGCGCGCGCGCGAGCGGCCCGCCTATGAGATCGAGCAGGAGCTTCTCGGGGTGACGCACGCCGAAATTGGCGCGTATCTTCTCGGGCTGTGGGGGCTGCCCTGGACGATTGTGGAGGCGGTGGCCCATCATCACGCGCCGAGCCGGGTTCCGGGGCAGGGGTTTGACGCGCTCGCCGCGGTGCACATTGCCAATGTTCTGGCGCTCGAATGCGGCTCATCCTCGCCCGCCGAGGCGGGGCTGGCGCAGCCTGGCTTTGACCTGACCCTGCTCGAGTCGCTCGGCGCCGCCGAACGAATTCCCGAGTGGCGAATGATGGCGCAGGAAATCAACCAGAGCTTGGGGAGCGTTTAAGATGGCTGAGCTTGCCCTCATTCTGCGGGCCGGCGACGAGCTAAACCTGCGGCAAACCCCGGTTCGGCCGTCCAGCAGTATCGCTGAATGCGGCGTGGCATGAGGGCGCCCAAAAGGGCGCACCCCTGCCGCAGCTTGAACAAGGCCAAGTCAATTTTTAGTTTATGGCAAAAAGTCTGGCGCCCGGACAAACGGCTTGAACCCGGCTGCTGCGAGGCAAATGGAGCACCTGGATACGAACCCGCGCGAGGCCTTGCCCCGAGAAACCCAGAAGCTTGGCTGCCGCCCGGGATACATCCAGCAGGCGGCCGGGGACGAAGGGGCCGCGGTCATTAACGCGCAGATTGAGCGAACGGTGGTTTCTAAGGTTGGTAACTCTGATTTCTGTGCCCAGCGGCAGGTTTCGATGGGCGGCGGTTAAGCCATTCATGTTATAGCTTTCCCCGCTGGCGGTGGAATTCCCCTGGCATTCCTGGCCGTACCAGCTTGCGATGCCATACCGTGACTTGGCGTGAACAACCGTTGGCGTGCAATGAGGAAAATAGACGGGCTGTCCCGCCTGAGACGAAGGAGCCATGGCCACAAACGCTGCCATACCCAATCCAATCATGTACTTTATCATCCAACCTCCGTGCAACTGAGGATCGCTAATCGTAGTGACTTGGTGGCCGCTGAATCTGGCCCCGCGCTTCCAAGGACCGCCCGGCGCCGCCACGCCTGAATTCGTCACCACCATTTGCAGACTTCCCTAAAACCATACCCACAACCCGACGCAACGCCAAACGTTTGAACGAACATGAGAAGTTGTCGAGGGGGATGATTAAGTCTACCTTGCAGAAGGGAGCTTTTCAAGAGCAATCTAATAAACTTGGATAATTATTAAGTTGTTATTACAATATTATATTATAACGACTTATGTCTAGGAGGAGGGCGTTTGCAGAGGTATCGCGGTCGCCCTCTCACCCACCCGCTTCTTCCGAATCGGGGAAGAGGGGGAAACGCGTTGGGCCGCGATGTGAGGATCTTCTAACGGTGATGAAATTCTTGCCGCAAATATGGCCGGGCGCTCACTTGCCATCCACTGAGAACGCCAGCAAGACGTTGCCCGCGACGCCGTTTGTGTAACCGGCATTGACGTAAACCACGCCGTCCACAACCGCCGGGCCGGTGGCGTTCATGGAACCACCCTGCGCCGCTACTTCATTGACAGTTTGGAACTTACGCAAGGAATCGAAATCCCACAGCACTTTGCCTGTCTTCGCGTCGTAGGCGCGCAGGTGGCCGTCTTCGGAGCCCGAAAAAACCACTCCGGGAATTGCGGTGACCGGCGCCATTTGCGCGGCGCTACAGCCAGGTTCCTTGGCGCACGCAGGCTTGGCGGGCGGCGTGTACCACGCCCGCTTGCCGGTCGCAATTTGCAAGGCAAACAAGCCGCCTCCCGCGTCCGCGTGGTCTCCGTCCCAATCCGACAGGGGGAAGAAGGCTCGTTTCTGGTCTGCGGCGCCGCCCCACTCAATCCCGCCGAGGGCGCCGCCTTTTCCAATCCGCGATTCCCAAAGGACCTTGCCTTCGTTGTCCGGGTCAAGCCCATAGACCACGCCTGACTTCTGCGCGGCAAGCAGCACGCGGCGGCCACCCGGCAGCGAGCGAAGAATGGGCGGGGAGCCGAAATCGAAGTCACCTCCGGGATTTTGAGGGCAATTGGATTTATCCGGGGCAACGCAGGCGATATTCCACAAGTCGTTTGCGGTAAGCTGGCGCGACCAGAGCATCTTGCCGGACTCCAGGTTGAGCGCGATGACGGCGTCCGTGTGAGGGTCGGGCGGCGCAGAATAGCTGTTTCCCGTCGCCACGTAGATCATGTGGTGAGCGGGATCAAGAGTGGGTGAAGACCATACCGAGGCGCCAGACGGCCCCCACATGGGCGTTCCGGCGGAATTCCGGCGGCCGGTGGGGCGGGGAGTCTCAGGAATGGTATAAGTCTTCCAAACCATCGCGCCCGTTTTGCCATCGAGCGCAACCACGCTTCCACGGAAGGTGCAGCAAGCGTATTTCGGGTCAATCGCAGAGCCTTCTTCGCCCGAAGAGATGGGCACATAGAGGCGGCCATCGAAGAAAACAGGCGATCCTGTGATGCGGGCTACGGGATGCGGGTCGGGGTGAGCCTTCCAGACGAGCTTTCCGCTTGAAGCGTCTACGGCGTAGACGTCCCCATTGACGTCGCCGAAATATACGATCCTGCCGCCGAACCCGGCGGCCACAGCGGTTTTGACGGTGACCGGCGCCTTGTACGTCCAATAGGTGCACCCGGTTTTCGCGTCGAGGGAATACACCGTGCCATCCTCACTGCCCTCGTAAACCCTTCCACCGAACACCGTCGGCTGGCCATACGACGCCGACGCGCCCGGGAATCCGAATGCCCATTTCAGCTTGAGCCGGGCAACATCGCCAGGCCGGAGCGTTGCCACCTTCCGCGGCTCGAAGCGGCTGTTTGCCGTATCCACTCCCCACCCAATCCAGCCCGGGTCATCGAGAACAGGATCCGGGGACGTCGCGCAGAACCCCGCGTGCTGCGTTGTGGTAGCAATTTTAGTTGAAGCCACGAATTGCGCGATGGCAACACGCTCTGACCGGGTAAGCTGGGCGCCTTCGGCTCTCATCTTTCCGGTTTCAAGAGCTCGCAGGATTGAATCGCGCGAGAGCTGCCGCAGCACGTCGATCGCCGGGGCGCGCGTGCCGCTGCCATGGCAAACCGCGCATCGCTCTTGATAAAGAGCCGCACCATCAGGTTTTTTGGCCGCCCCCGCCGCCGAAAAGGCAAATAGAACTGTCAACAATGAAACTAGCGTTTTCATTTCACCTCGAGCCGCCTGGCCATGAACCAGCGGCGGGGGCGCACACAAGCCCTTCTGCTTGGATGATCGCCAACCCCTCGCAGGTTGTGGCGGGGAATTGCTGACGGGTGTTGTAGCGCCGCCCTTCAGGGCGGCAAATGCAAGAAAACCGGCGTGCCAGGCTGAAGCCTGGCGCTACGCAGCGTTAAACCTAGTTTCTGTAGGGAACGCGGCGCTACAAAAACCTGTGTCACTCCATCGCTCCCGCCTCCGGCTCGGCCTTACCCTGGCCGGTAAGAAACAAGCCAAACAAAATCATAGCTCCTGCCACGCCGATCCGCCAAGTGACCGTCTCCGCCAGCAGCCATACACCCAGCGCAATGGCGATGACCGGGGCAAGATAAATATAGGCGGAAGCTTGCGAGGCCGTCATGGCGGTCAGAACGTAAGCAAACAGCAGATAGGCGACGACCGAAGCGAAGACCACCATGAAGATCAGACCCTCCCAGGCTTCGACCGGCACAGCGCGCCAGTGGGTCTTCCAAAGCGCATGGACGCTGATGGGAAGCATCATCAGCGAACCCAGGGCAAAGGTCACGGTGTTCAGCGTCAGCAAATCGTAACGTCCGGCGCCTTGCTTTATTAGAATCGTATAGTAGGAAAAGGCCAGCCGCCCGGTGAGTAAAAGCGCGTCGCCCGCGAGGCTGGCTTTCACCGCCGTTGAAGGCGCTCCGAGGGCAAGCGCGCCCACCCCGCAGAAGGCAATCACCGTGCCCAGCGTCTTTCCGGCGGTGAGCGTCTCCATCCGCATCAAGCGCGCGAGCACGAGCACCAGGACTGGCCCGAGAGCCACAATCAGCGCCGTGTGGGCGACCGAGGTGCGGGAGAGGCCGGTAAGGTAGAAGGCTTGATTCAGGGTTACGCCGTTCAGCCCGGCGAGCGCCATAAAGACCCAGTCGCTGGGGGTGAATCCAAACTTTGGCCAGCCACGCAAAGCAACATAGACGATCAAGAACCCTACCGTAGCGCCACCCACGCGCAACTGGGCAAGGGCGAGCGGCGGAAAGCCGCGCAGGGCAAACTTGCCGGCAACCGCGTTGGCGGCCCAGATGAAAGTCACCGTGAGCATGAGAACGCTCATCCATCTCATGCTGTGCGATGGTGGTGCGGTGGATTCGGCGGGCAACGCGTTAGCTGAAAAGCTCCTTTCGCACGGTGGCCCTCTCGATGCGATCCATATCCGGGGCAAAACCCAGGCCCGGAGCCGTGGGGACCCGGATGGTCCCACTGGGGCTTACGGTAACTTCAGGCCGGATAATATCCTCTTTCCAGTAGCGCCGGCTCGCCGAGACGTCACCTGGCAATGTAAATCCCGGCAGACTTGAGAGCGCAATATTGTACGCGCGGCCGACGCCTGATTCGAGCATCCCGCCGCACCAGACGGGCACGCCTCGCGCGCGGCATACGTCATGCGTCTCGCGGGCTGAGGTGTAGCCGCCTACGCGCCCCAGCTTGATGTTGATGATCCGGCACGCTCCGGCTTCGATGGCCTTGCGCGCGTCGCCTGCGCTGTGAATGGACTCATCCAGGCACAGCGGCGTTTGGATCTCGCGCTGCAAGAGGGCATGATCGAGGATGTCGTCCCAGCCGAGCGGCTGCTCCACCATCATCAGGTTAAAACGGTCGAGCAATTTGAGGCGCGGGACATCTTCGAGCGTGTAGGCTGAATTGGCGTCAACCATCACCTTGATCTGGGGAAACCGGCTGCGCACGCGATCGAGCATCTCGATATCCCACCCCGGCTTGATCTTCAGCTTGATCCGCTGGTAGCCGGCGGCAGCCTCGCGCTCAATCGACTCGATCAGCTCTTCCACGCTGTTCTTGATGCCGATTGAAACGCCGCAGTCAATCTCCGTTCGCGTTCCGCCCAAAAGCTGCGCGATAGAAACGCCCTTCGCTTGCGCTTCGATATCCCATAAGGCGTTTTCGAGCGCCGCCTTGGCCATGTTGTGGCCGCGAACCGGGCGGAAGCGATTGGCGAGTTCTGAGGGCGACGGCCACTCCCGCTCAAGCGCCCACGGGATCAGAAAGTCGCGCAAGATGTGCCAGGCGGTTTCGGGAGTTTCGTAGCTATAAAAAGGCGTCTCCCCGCAAGTTACCTCGCCCCAGCCGCTAATGCCGTCCGCCTCTACGCGCGCCAAAACGATGCGCCGGTCTGTAGTCCGGCCAAAACTGGTTTCGAAGAAGTTGACCAGCGGCATTCTGAGTTCACGAAGCTCAATGGATGAGATTTTCATTTCTACCGTTTTACCGCGAGGGTGAGTGGCGGCTAAGATGAACCGCCCAAAGCGCTTCCTTGCGTATCGCTAATGTCGTGTTACTGAAGTTCATTGAAGAATAAGCCAGCTCCGCAGGAGCGGCGGAATATAGCCCACGGCGCGAGCCGTGGGTTCGCAGAGTGTTCCTCTCCCCCTTGCCCCTCTCCCGCCCGCGCGGGAGGGGGGCGCCGAAGGCGGGGTGAGGGCCCATTGATCCCAGGGCTTCCGCCCTGGGCTACCTTCTTCCGTCCCTGACGGAGCGCTGAACCCGGCCCCTGGAAACAGGGAACTTCATCAACGAACTTCGGCGACATATCGCTAGCTTGACCGTGCGCGCTTGGCGGATTGGCGCTGATGAGTGAAAAATCGATGACTTATTCCGTACAGCGTAATGTATCAGTATGCCTTCTTGGCGCGCAACCAGGCGTATTGCTTGAGTTCTACGCCGCAACTTCCGGTTCCCAGCGGTGTTCTACCGGGTGGGGTGATAGAATCAAGCCTAAGCGAAGGAGTTTCTTATGAAGCGATCAGGCAAAGCGCTCTGGCGGGCCGCGGTCATTCTGACGGCTTGCCTTTGCGGCGCGCAGCTCATGATGGCTCAGAATGATCAAAGCGATCAAAATGACCAGGGCAACCCGCCAGCGCGAGTGGCGCGAGTCAGCTATGTGACGGGCAAGGTGTCATTGCAGCAGGCGGGCGTCGACCAGTGGGGCGAGGCGTCGCTGAATTATCCGATGACGACGAATGACCGCCTTTACACCGATCAAGGGGCCCGGGCGGAACTGGAAGTGGGTTCCGCAGCGGTCCGGCTCGCGGAAGCTACCGACCTGACCATTGCGAACCTGAGCGACCAGTTTATGCAGCTTGGCCTGGCGCAGGGCACGATCCGGGTGAGTGTTTATGAGCTCCCGCAAGGTAACTCGGTGGAAGTTGACACACCCAACGGCGCGCTGACGCTGCTGCGTCCTGGCTACTACCGCGTTGATACATTTCCGAATGACAACGCGACGCTGGTAAGCGTCTACAGCGGGGACGCGCAGCTTAGTGGCGGCGGGTTATCCCACGTAGTCCACGGCGGGCAAGCGGTCAAGCTCACCGGCTCCGGCCCCATCCAGTTGAATTACGCCTCGCTCCCTTCGCAAGATAATTTCGACCAATGGAGCGCGGCGCGCGACCGGACATTCGTTTCGGCTGCGTCCGCTCATTATGTGAGCCGCGAGACGCCGGGTTACTCCTCACTCGATGGTTACGGCGTTTGGTCAGAGGCGCCGCAATACGGCCCGATCTGGTATCCCACGGCTGTTCCTGCGGGTTGGGCGCCTTACCGGACAGGACATTGGGTGTGGGTTGGGCCGTGGGGATGGACGTGGGTAGACGCTGAGCCGTGGGGCTTCGCGCCCTTCCACTATGGCCGGTGGGCGGTTATTGGAGCGCGCTGGGGTTGGATCCCTGGCCCCGTTGTCCCCCGGCCCTACTACGCTCCGGCGCTCGTCGCCTTCGTGGGCGGTCCGCATTTTTCCGTGGGTGTGAGTGTGGGCGGCGGAGTGGGCTTCGCGGGATGGTTCCCACTGGGCCCAAGAGAGCCTTACTATCCCTGGTATCACTGCGGGGGCGGATACCTGCGCCAGGTGAATGTGACCAACATCCGGAACGTCACCAACATTAATAACATCGTGAACGTCAGAAATGTGAACAACATTCGCTACGTGAACGAGCGCGCCGCAACCACCGTGGTGCGGTCGAATGTATTCGCCAGCGGCGCGCCGGTCAGGAGCGGGCTGGTGCGAATGAACCCCGGGCAGCTTGCCCAAGCGCGTGTCATTCCGCACCCGATGATTAACCCGTCGGGCGCTGCGACCTTCGGGGGAAGGCCGGTCCCGGCCCCCATCCATACGGAGAGGTTCGCCGCGACTCAAGCAAACCAGAGGTTGGCGGCGCGGGCGAATCCCAGAAATTCCAGAGGCGCGCCTCCGGTAGCCGCAAATCGCAGCTTCGAGCAACCTCGGGGCGCGAGGAATTACCCTCCCACGGCGCGCCCGCGTCTGTTCACGAATAGACAACCCGCCGCGGCCAGCGTTCCGTTTGCAGCCAAGGAAAGAGCGATGCAGACGCACCCGGGGCGCCCGCTCGAGCCGGATCAGGTTAATAACCTCCGGCGAGGCAAGCCTGCGGGTCCGATGCGCGACCAGGAATATATCCAGCACGCCTCGCATCCACAAAACCGGCGATCCGGGGGCCGCTCTGAGGCCAAGCGCGATTCCAAAGGTAAACGCCAGTAGCGCGGCCATGCGGTAATGGGTCGACTTGAATTTAGAGGTTTTGAACTGGCTTCAATTTTATGGGCTTAAAGGCGTGGTGTCACGTCTTGTGGCGTGCCTCGGCATCGTGAAAATCCCAGCCCAAAAAGCCTTGCCTGCGGGTAGCGCACGTGTTGTTTGGTAAATCAGCCGAAGTCCGCGCTCTGCGAGTGATTCGCGCAGCCACACGGGGCTGATTAGGGAAAAGTGGCGCTTAAGATTCTGAATCGAGGAAAACTGGCTTGCTTCTACTGTTTGTCCGCTTTCGGCCGGCAACTGGAGCACGACAGACAGATTCCCCCCCGGAATAATCATTGATAAAACATTCTCCAGGCAACGACCGACTCCCGCGTGCTCGAAAATTAATGCTGCGTGAACGAGTTGAACCGGTTCCA
>JBOGJY010000176.1:0-6725 GCA_050745325.1 Terriglobia bacterium | reverse complement strand
CTTGCACACGAGGTGGTCAATCGAGGCAAGGAAAGCAGCGAGGGTTTTTCCTGAGCCGGTGGGCGCGGAGATCAGCGTGTCGGTTCCCGCAACGATATGCGGCCAGCCCTGTTCCTGCGGCTCGGTGGGACTGCCGAAATGTTGCGAAAACCACTCCTGGACAATGGGATGCGCCCACGAGAGCGAAGACGAAGGGGTGCTCACATCATCATTCTAGCAGTCGCAGGTGGCGCAGACACCCCTTTTTGAATGTCTGCGAATGGCAAGCCAGTAGCTCATCTTATGAAGGGGCAGTGGTTTCAGCTATTCTTGTTTGTTTTCTTCTTTCACTTGATCCCCCGTGGTGAGTCAATCCCCGCCGCGCACACCATCAGAGACGAATGAGACACTATGTATTTATCAGCGCCATCTAATAAAAAATGCGGCGATCAGGCGTGGACTTCAGCGGGTTCAGCCTGCGCTTTAGCGGCAGGTGAGGAAAACGGAAGATCCAAGCACACGGTTTTCTCGTGGCAGTGAAAGTAGCGGTCGCAACGAAGGCAATCGCGCCACACCTTCATCGGGAACCGCTCCCGCGCCGTTTCGCGGAATCCGCACTTCAGGAAAAACTCCGGCGTCGTGGTCAGGGCAAAGACCACTTTCAAGCCAAACCCTTCGGCTTCTGCGATCAGCCGCTCGGTAAGGGCGCGACCCATGCCGCGGCTCTGCGTCTCCGGTGACACGCAGAGCGAGCGGACCTCCGCCAGCTCGGCATTGTAGAGCTTCAGCGCCCCGCAGGCGAGCACGCTGCCGTCTTCGCCTTCCGCCACGAAAAACTCGCGCACAGACTCGTAGAGGTCGGTCAACGGGCGCGGCAGCATGATACGCTCCGCCGCGTAATGGTTGATCATTTCGAAAATCGAAGGTACATCCCGCAACTCGGCTTTTCGAATGTGCGCCAACTATACCTCCTTGAAGCTTCCCGTTTAATTCTGCAGTAACAATAGCAAAATGGCCTTCTGAACGTGCAGGCGGTTTTCCGCCTGATCGTAGACGAGCGACGCATGCGAATCAATGACGGCGTCCGTCACTTCTTTGCCGCGATGCGCCGGAAGGCAGTGCATGAAAACAGCTCCGGGGCTGGCAGCCGCCATCAAGTCCTGCGTCACCCGGTAGGGTGCAAACACCTGCTCGCGCAAATGTGCGGCGTACTCCTGCCCCATGCTGGCCCAGACATCAGTATAAACCGCCTGGCAGCCTCTGACTGCTTCGAACGGATCGTGGAAGAACTCGATCACAGCGCTGGTGCGCGCGGCAGATGACTCCACTTGCTTCACGACCTCCGGTTTAGGAGCAAAACCCGGTGGCGTGGCCACACGCATGGAAACGCCAAGCTTCGCCGCGACCATCATCAACGAGTTACAAACGTTGTTCCCATCGCCTGCGTATGCCAACTTCAAATCCCCGAGGCCGCCAAACTTTTCTTCGAGTGTAAAAAAATCCGCCAGCGCCTGGCAGGGATGCAGCAGGTCGGTAAGGCCGTTAATCACAGGAATCGAGGTGTTCGCCGCAAGCTCCAGCACAGAATCGTGCGCAAACGTCCGCGCCACGATGCCGTGCACCCAGCGGTCAAGATTGCGGGCGATATCCTTGATGCTCTCGCGCTCGCCGAGCCGGGGCTTCGCGTGATCGAGATAAATGGCAAACCCTCCCATGCTGGTCATCCCAACCTCAAAAGTAACGCGGGTGCGCAGCGAGGGTTTCTCAAAAATCATGGCCAGCTGCTTGCCTTCGAGCGCGCGGGCAAACGCGCCAGGGAATCGCTTGACGCGCGCGGCGAGCGAGAAAATCAGTTCAACGTCACCGCGCGTGAGATCGCGCTCGGTGATCAGATTGCGCACCGTGAGTTTTTCCTGCGTTTCAACCTGTGTCATAACCGGTGTCATGCATGCACCTCCTGCTGGGTTTCCGCCGGGAGACCCGTCAGAATTGGGCCGAGCGCCTCGATAAATTCGTCAACATGGCGCCGCTCGAGAATAAGCGGCGGCAGGAATCGCAAAACTTTTTCCTGCGTACAATTGATCAGGAAGCCGGCTTCGAGCGCCTGCTTCACAACATTTTTGCCGGGCACGGTCAGCTCGGCGGCCACCATCAACCCGTCTCCGCGAACTTCGCGGATCACCGGTAGCGTGCTCTGCAAACCCCGCAGTCTTTCGCGGAAATAAGCGCCCGTTTCGCGCGCCTGACTGAGGAAGCCGGGCCGCTCGAGGATTTCGAGCGTCTTCAGCGCCAGCCGGCATTGCAGAGGGCCGCCACCAAACGTAGTGCCGTGCAGGCCGGGTGAAAGCGCCCTGGCTACCTTATCGCGCGCGATGATCGCCGCGAGTGGCAGGCCTGCCGCCAGCGGCTTTGCCACCAGCACAACGTCCGGGCGAAGCCCGAACTTCTCGAAGGCAAACATCCTTCCCGTCCGGCCAAGACCACACTGAATCTCATCCGAGATGAAAACCGCGTCGTGCTTGCGGCACAGCTCCTGGCCCGTCTTCAGGAACTCCTCGCTAATCTCAACCACACCGCCCTCGCCCTGAACCGTCTCCACCATGAAGCCCGCGACACGCCGCGAAAAGTCCTTCTTGAGGCTTTCAACATCGTTCAAGCCCACGAATTTGATGGCCGGAACCAGCGGCTCAAATGGCTTGCGATACTTCTCCGGCCACGTCGCCGCCAGCGCGCCAAGCGTCCGGCCGTGGAAAGAATTCTCTACCACCAGGATCTCGACCCGCTCAAAGGGCGCGGCCGGATGGTGTTTGCGCGCGTAAACCCGCGCCAGCTTGATGGCCCCTTCCGTGACTTCCGTGCCCGAATTACCAAAGAAGACGCGGTCAAGACCCGCTAGGCGCGCGAGCTTCTCTGCCAGCAGCCCCTGATAAGGGTGGTAAAGCAGATTCGAAACATGCAACAGGTTTTCTGACTCATCCCGTAGCGCCGCCATAATCTCCGGATGGTTGTATCCGAGCGAGTTCACAGCCAAGCCGCCGAGCAAGTCCAGGTACTTTTTGTCTTTATCGTCGTAGACGTAACAGCCCTCGCCCCGGACGGCCAGAATGGGCATGCGTTCGTAGGTGGGAATCAGAACGCGGCTTTCGAGCTCGCGGATTGCTTCGTAGTTCACCTTTTACCTCACAATGCGCGTGCCTGCATGATCCCGATTCTCCAAAACGCGCAGGAGACTCCCGGGCGCGGACGAAGAAATGATATCGATTTCGCCCACCCTGCCCGCCAGCACCCGCTGGCAGGAACGGAGCTTCGGAATCATACCGTCGCGGACAACCCCTCTTTCGATCAGGCCATCGATTTCACCCACATGGACCTCGGGTAATCGCCTGTGCCGGGCATCCCAAACACCGCCCGATTCGGTGAGATAGATCAGCCGGTCAGCCGGCAGCGAGTTCGCCAGCGCCGCGGCGAAATCGTCCGCGTTGACGTTGAAGTATTCCCCGCCCGGGCCGAGCGCCAGACTGGCGACCACCGGAATCATCCCCTGCTCAAACGCCATATTAAGAATCGCTGGGTCCACTTTGCCTGGCTGTCCGACGAAACCAAGGCTCCTGGCGCCCCGCCCATCTCGCATAACCAGCTTGCGAGCTTCCATCAATCCTCCGTCGCCGCCACAAAGACCGAGCGCCCGCTGGCCCTCCGCTTCAATCCCCGCCACCCATTGCTTATTGATGATTCCCGCGAGCACCATCAGCGCCACATCGCGCGTTTTAGCATCCGTCACACGCAAGCCGTCGCTGAACTCGGTGCGAATGCCCAAGTCCGCCAGCACCCGCGTAAGCATCTTGCCCCCGCCGTGCGCCACCACGACTTTGCGTCCGGAGCGGGAGAGCCGGACAATCTGCTTCGCCAGGCTGCGGCGCATGCGGCGGGTCTCCACAGCATCACCGCCGATCTTAATCACCAACTTCATCGCAGCCCTTGGTCCTCTGGGTAGCCGAACATCACGTTCATGTTTTGAACCGCCTGCCCCGCCGCGCCTTTGCCGAGATTATCGATGGCGGAAACAATCACCGCGCGGCGCGCGCCGGAATCAAGCGTTAGCCCCAGGTCTGCGAATTGCGTGCGGGCCACCGCTTGAATTTCCGGTAGCCTGCCGTCTGTATAAACGCGCACTAAGGGCGCCTGCGCGTAAAAGCTTTGCAAGATTTGCAGCAATTCCCCCTGCTCCACCGCGCCGCTGAGGCGGACGTAGATTGTGCTCAAAATTCCACGCGACACGGGCAAAAGGTGCGGAGCAAAAACGAACGATTCGCCGCTCAAATCCAGCGCCTGAAGTATTTCCGGCAAGTGCCGGTGCCGGAAAACACTATAGGCGCGGCAATTCTCATTGACGTTTGCGAACAGGAGGTCGTCACGTAAAGAGCGGCCGGCGCCGGTGGCGCCGGACTTCGAATCACAGATGATTCCTGCGCCCACATCGATCACTCCCGCCTTCAGCAGGGGTGCGAGAGCAAGGATGGCAGAAGTGGGATAGCACCCCGGATTCGCCACTAGACGCGCTTCGCGGATGGCCGGCGCGTTAAGCTCGGGAATGCCGTAGACAGCCTCGGCCAGAGCCTGGCTCGCGTGATGCTCAAACCCATACCACTCAGGATAGGCGCCTGGATCGCGCAGACGAAAGGCGGCGCTCAAATCGATCACGCGCAGCCCTCGCTCAAGGAGCGCCGGCGCCAGATCGTGCGAAGCTTCGTGCGGCGTGGCAAGAAACACCACATCCACTTCCGCAGGCGTCAGAGGCTCCAGGCTCAAAGGCTCAATCGGAACCGAAGTGACGCCGCGCAGCGAAGGGTGCGAGACCTCCGCGGGCGCAGGCCCGTTCCCGCCGCGGCCCGAAGACAAGAGGTGGACCAGCCGCACTGAAGGGTGCCTTGCCAGGAGCGCGATCAGTTCCCGCCCGGCATAGCCTGTTGCGCCCGCGATGGCGGCCCGCACCGGCTGCGTTGCTTTTTGATCCCGGCGCCCCTCGCCAGCCTTGGCCGCAACGCTTTCTTCTGTAACTGCTTCCAAATCTTCGTCCCGTCCCGCAGCATAATTATACATGCTGCGTATAAATATACTTTATTGTGCGCCCCGCCGTTTGTGGTGTCAAGAAAAAATCGATCTACCCAAAATGCCGTGGCGCATTTCGCCCTTTCCGCGCCGCCCGCCGCTTTCGGCTATAATCAAGAACTCAAACAGAAGGGCGCCCTCATGCGATATAACAACATTTTGGAAGCCATCGGCCACACGCCGCTGATCCGGCTCAACCGCATCACCAGTGGTTGCGCCGCCGGAGTGTACGCGAAGTGCGACTATTTGAATCCCGGCGGCAGCGTCAAAGACCGCATCGGCATCGCCATGATCGACGAGGCGGAACGCAAGGGTTGGCTGAAGCCTGGGGGAACCATCGTCGAGGGGACCTCGGGAAACACCGGCATGGGCCTGGCGCTGGTGGCGGCTGTGCGCGGTTACAAGGCCATCTTTACCATGGCGGATAAGCAATCGCGGGAGAAGGTTGATACGCTCAAGGCGGTGGGCGCGGACGTTGTCGTATGTCCCACGGCGGTCGAGCCGGAGGACCCGCGAAGCTATCATTCAGTGGTCAACAGCCTCGCCCGCGACATCCCAAACGCCTACCACCCGGACCAGTACCACAATCCCTCGAATCCGGAAGTTCACTACCGCACCACCGGGCCGGAAATTTGGGAAGATAGCGAAGGCCGCGTCACCCACTTTGTCGCCGGAATGGGAACCGGAGGCACGATTACAGGAGTGGGCCGTTTTCTGAAAGAGAAGAATCAGAGTGTGAAGATCATCGGGGCGGACCCCGCCGGCTCGATCCTCTACGATTTCTTTCACACTGGCAAAACGCCAAAGGCCGAGACCTACAAAGTGGAAGGCATTGGCGAAGATTTTTTCCCCACGACTCTCGACTTCAGCGTGCTTGATGACGCGCGCCGTGTGAGCGACAAGGATTCTTTTCTCTGGGCGCGGCGGCTGGCGCGGCTGGAAGGCATTTTTGCGGGTGGGTCGGCGGGCACGGCCATGGCCGCTGCGGCGCAGGTGCTGCCCACTTTGACCGAAAAAGATTTCCTGGTGGTTTTTATTCCCGATACCGGAATGCGCTATCTGAGCAAGCTCTACAACACGGAGTGGATGCGCGACAACCGCTACCTTGAATCCTCCATCCCCTGGACCGCCCAGGAAATCCTGCAGGCGCGCGGCGGCATGGGACCGCAGCGCGAGATGGTGAAGGTAGCGCCCTCAGACACGGTTTCGGCGGCGCTCGAGTTGATGCAGGCGCACGATTTTTCGCAGTTGCCCGTCTTTGACGCGAGCCGCCCGGCGGGCGCGATTTACGAGGATGATATTCTGAATCTGGCTCTCGAAGGTAAGGATCTGAAGAAAGTTGTGGTGCGCGAAGTGATGGCGGGCGCGTTCCCCATCGTCCAGCCCTCCGCCACCATGGACCAGATCACAACGTGCATTACCAGAGATTGTCCCGCAGTCTTCGTCGATTTGGGCGGCAGCCGCTACGAGATCTTCACCAAGTATGACCTGCTCCACGCTGTCTCGCGGTTGATGCAGGCGCCGCGGTGACACCTCGCGGTAATGCCTTCAAACCGGCAAAAGGCTTCACCTCTTAAGGCTTACCTAATAATAGTGACAACTTTCTCCGTAGCGGCAGTTGTAGCGGCGGCCAGAGG
>JBOGJY010000175.1:0-2158 GCA_050745325.1 Terriglobia bacterium | reverse complement strand
GTTGCACACGCACATGTATCGCAATGCCGCTTACGGAGGCTGGGGACGTGCGCTCCCTGCCGACTGCAACCCTCAAAACGTCGACTGGAACATGTTCCAGGGCGAAGCCGCTCCCCATCCTTTTGATCCGAACCGCGTTATCAATTGGCGCTTTTACTGGGATTATTCGGGTGGCAACGTGTTTGAGAACATGGTGCATCAGGTAGGCTTCTGGTATAAGGCGCTCGGCTTGGGTATCCCGAGCCTCGTGCAGATGACCGGCGCCAACTACATCTCGCCCAATATGGAAGTGCCTGATACGATGAACGTCAGCCTGGAGCAGCCTGAGAAGCTGCTTTTCACCTGGAACTCGGGCTTCGGCAACCGTTTCTACACCTCCGATGACGATCTATTGCTTGGACAAAAGGGAACGCTGATCAGACACGACGAGAATATTCATTATCTTTCACAGGGAGAGCGCCACCACGGGCCTATTGACGGACCCGCAGCGGCTTCCGCCGGAGCGGGCAGCGCGGGCGAAACCGGGAGCGTGCGGCCAGATATCGTCGGCGGCAGCGACGAAAGCGTTATGCACATGCAGAACTTTTTCGATTGCGTGCGCAGCCGCAAAGAGCCGAACTGCCCCTTTGAGCTTGGCTATAAATCCGCGGTAGCTTGCCAAATGGCGCTCGCGGCGCTGCATCAGAAGAGGGCCGTGCGCTGGGACGCGGAGCGTGAAGAGATTGTGCCGGTCTAGTGTTGCATGACTGGCTCTCAATCCATGTCGTGAAACGCAGTCGCATCAGCCGTCACGGGCTGCTGCAGCAGGTTGGCCCAGCGGCGCTCTTTGCGTTGCCGCCAGGCGCCGCGATGGTACGCGTAGCTCGTAATGAGGGGCACGGCCAGCGTGGCTTCGCTGTAGACCATCTGCTCGTAAGTTGTATCCACCTTGCCCCAGCTACTGGCCTCTTTGAGCGTGCTGCCTGAGAGCGCGCCATCGCGCACGTCCGCCACCGTCACTTGCACGGCGTATTTGTGCATGGGCACGTCTACGCCCAGCGTTTCCGCCGCTACTACTACATCCTGCGCGAAATTTTTGGGAACGCCCCCGCCAATCATGAAAAGGCCGGTGGTTGGGTCTTTGATCTTGAGCTGCGTCAGCTCGTAGAAATCCTTCGCGCTGTCAAGCGTCACCTTGGCCCCATCGCCTCGCGTGTGCTGGTGCATTACTAATCCAAAGCCCGCCGAGCAATCGCTGAAAGCCGGGCAGAAGATAGGGACATCTTTCCGATAGCTCTCAAGCACAATGCTTTCCCCGTTCTTTCCTTCGTGTTTGAGATACGCGCCCATTTCGCGGATGAACTCCCGCGAGGAATAGGGACGCGGGTCGAGCGTGTCCGCAATCGCGCGCACCGTATCATCGCAAATCCGAAGTTCATCTTCATCAATCAACGTGTCGTAAATCCGGTCGATATGAAGCTCGCGCAGCGTCGCGTCATCCATGCCTGCGCGCAGACGCTCTTCCGCGATATAGTGGTGGAAGCCCAAAGCCTCGAAGAAATCCTGATCCACAATGTTGGCGCCGGTGCTGATGATGCCATCCACCATGTTATGCCGGATCAGGTCCACGAAGATCTGTTTGAGCCCCGCGCTGATCAACGAACCCGCGAGGCAAAGGATGACCGCGCACTCGGAATCCTGCAACATCCGGTCGTAAATCTCCGCGGCGCGGGCCATATCGCGCGCGCTATACGCCATGTGGCGCATGGCGCTGATCAGCGCGCTGGCGTCGTGGGCCTTGATATCGATGTGCCGGATCTCGTTTCGCAGAAAATCGGACTTATTCATCGCAGGCTCCTTGCAGAGGCTTATTCGAATTCCGAGCAGGACATAAAGAACCCGCAGCGAGGGCAAACCATCTTGCAGTGGCGCGACTCAAGCCGCAGCGAGCACACCGGACAAAAGTGAACGGGAAGCTCGCGCGATTGATCCTCAACTCCCCGGTCGAGCGCGCTTCCACTTAACGGCGGCTCATTTAACCTGACGCTCATGCGTAATGCTCCTGGATGAAATCCGCAATGGCCCGGTAAGCGCGGCGCAGTGTATCCTCAGGGGCGAGATAAACGATGCGGAAGTGGCCTGGCGCGCCCAGCGGTCCAAAACCGCTGCCATGCACCAC
>JBOGJY010000174.1:0-8916 GCA_050745325.1 Terriglobia bacterium | reverse complement strand
CATCCTGAGCGCAGCGAAGGATCTGCTTGTAAGGTGTGAGAAAAGCAGATTCTTCGCTACGCTCAGAATGACACCGTGAGGAATTCCAGCCCCCGCTTAAATGCTATGTTTGACCGAAAATTGGTATGAGAGGCGCATTCGAGGAGTATTCGAGGATCAGGCGCTGAAGCAAAATGAGTGAAAGCAGTGAGCCTGTGATTTCTGGAATCTCAGGCATGAAAACGGAAAACTGGGAGGCTTCGATCAGGCTGTGATCGTTCGCATCTGTCGCCGCGAACACCTTCGCGCCGCACGCCGCCAGCCGCACGGCTTGGGTGTGGACCGCCTTTTTCGCCCGGCAGCGCGAGCCGGATAGAAAAAGAAACGCATCCTGCGCGGTCACGCCAGCGGGCAGAAACCCGGCGGCGCCTTCGACCGGGACGGCCTCAACAACCTGCGATGTAATCTGGCGCGCAAGCGCGACGGCCTCGAGCGCCGGGGCGTGATAAAAGCCGCCACTAGTGATGACCAGACGCCGGCAATCTTTGATCTGAAGCGCCATCGAGCGGATGGGATCGTCGAGGTGAAGATTCATCGAGACGGCGTGTTCCGGCAGGCTCTCGAATTCGATCCCTTCGAGGCGTGGACTGCGCGGGTTGAAAATCTTCGCCGCCGCGACGGCGATTTCGAGCAGCGCCGCGTGCTCCATCAGCCGGTCTGTGAGCTGCGGGAAGTCTCTCTTCAAAGAGGGCAGCGGCAGGACCGCGCGGGCAGACCCGGCGAGCGAACTCTCCCGGTTCCAGGTGACCGCGAGGACATTCGCCCCCTGGCTGGCCGCCCGGCTGGCCACGCCGACAACTTCCTCCGCTTCACCATTTCCGGAAACGGCAATGAGAAGGGAGCGCGGACGCAGCGTGGGGAGTGAGTAGTTATAAAATTGGTCCGCCTCGCGAGCCGTGGCCGGCCAGCCGAGAACGAACTCGATCGCTTCCGCTCCGGCGCGGGCCGCGTTAAGCGACACGCCGCTTGCAACAATCGCCACCGGACCTTCGGCCCAGCGCGCCTGACGGATCGTCTTCTCATATTCAGCCCGCTCAGCCGTCACAGCACGGAATACTTCCGGCAGTTCACGCATTGCCGCTTTGATGTTCAATGCTTGCATCTCCAATTCTGATTGCGTAAATCGCAAAATGCGCCGCTCATGCATCGTCCGGTCCGCCTGGACGACCGGACTGTCATCGTATCATGGCGGCTCTTTACAGAAAGGCTATTCAAGCTGCAGGTAGTATCGCAGTTTCGGGTGTAGCGGCGGGTTTACCCCGCCATATTGTGGCGGCATAAAGCCGCCTCTACATCAAACTGAGACACTACCAAGCTGTAGCGCCGGCGTCCTCACCGGCGATCTTCGGCGCTGGGGACAGCGCCGCTACAGCCCAGCCCTCAGTACCCGGTTGGTTATGGCTGGCATAAATTTAGTTTGGCCAAACTCTTTTTATCCGCTCTAGAAAAACTATTTGTTGGAAGTCCAAAGCGATTACCTTCTATTGTCGAAATGTAAGCCACGCGCCCGAGTTAACCACCAGGCGTCTCTCAAAATTGCGGCGCGGCCAATAGAAAGGACATTTAACCGGATGGATAAAAATGCCCGAAGTTTATGCCTTGTTGTCTTAGCTTTGACGCTGACATGCGTCTGTATTCCAAACCTCTGCGCGCAAGACCCAAGCGCATCCAGCGCCGCCGCGCCGGCCAGCTCACCGGCCCCTCAAACGCAGACGCCGGCCACCCCGGCGGCAGCGACTCCGGCCGCTGCCGCCCCGCAGCCTCTGTCCATGCCCTCCATGACCGCCCCGCTACAGACAGCCGTGCCGCATACATTCAACGCGGGCCCTTTCGGCAATCTCGACATCACCGGCATCCTCAGCGGCATGGGCTTAACGCAGGGGAATTGGATCCCTGGCGATCGCTCCACCCACTGGGATCTCAGCAACGGCCAGATCTTTATCCAAAAGACAACCGGCTGGTGGCAATTTTATCTGCAAGCGGGCGCCTACAATTTACCAGCCGTGGGAACGCCATTCCTCTCGACGGTGAACACGGTGAACGACTTCTTTGGCCCGTTCCCACAGGGCTACCTGAAGCTGGCCCCCAAGGGCAATTTCTCCATCATGATTGGCGCACTGCCCACGCTGATCGGGGCCGAATATACATTTACATTTGAGAACATGAATATCGAGCGCGGCCTCCTGTGGAATCAGGAGAATGCCGTCAATCGCGGCGTGCAAGTCAATGACAGCATCGGCCATCTCAGCGGCTCCCTAAGCTGGAACGACGGCTTCTATTCCAACCGCTACACGTGGTTGACTGGCGCTTTATCCTACGCTTTAAATTCGGCCAATACGCTAGCGTTTGTGGGCGGTGGAAACCTTGGGCACACGGCCTTTACGACTCTTGCGACACCCGTGCAAAACAACGGTGATATCTACAACGTCATCTATACATACAGCCACGAGGCGTGGATGATCCAGCCGTACTTTCAATACACCGACGTGCCCACCGACGAGAAAATCGGTGTTGCGCATGGCGCGGCTACCCGGGGCGTGGCGCTCCTGACGAATTACAACTTCAAGCACGGCATGTCGCTGGCGGGCCGGGCGGAGTATATCTCGAGCACCGGGAACGCCGCCGACGGCGCCGTTAACTTGCTGTACGGTCCGGGTAGCGGCGCTTGGTCGATTACGCTGACCCCCACTTATCAGAACCACGGCTTCTTCATTCGCGGGGACTTCTCGGTGGTCCGGGCTACGAGTTACACGCCGGGCGATGGGTTCGGCCCACAAGGCTTGAATCGTACCCAACCTCGCGGCTTGGTTGAGGCGGGTTTCATATTTTGAGGACTTTATCGCAGAGGGCAGCCACGGTCAGTGATTTCCTGGCCGTGGATTGCCGCTCAGTTTAATGTAGAGGCGGCTTCATGCCGCCACAATATGGCGGGGTAAACCCGCCGCTACACCCGAAACTGCGACACTACACAAAATGGAAAGGGTTTCACGCGTGATGCGCGAGGTAGAGCATTAGCGCGAAGATGGCGATGGGAATCATCGCCAGCATTAAATAAAACAGGAGCTTTCGCGGCCACGCCGTGCGCCGGCGTTTCCAGTCGCGCAGCTCGATGCGGTCCGCAGCCACTCCAACCTGGTCCTGATGCTCAAGGTCCCACGCAAACTCGCGCGCGGTGGCATAACGCTTCTTGGGATCGCGTTCGAGAGCGCGGTAAATGATTTCCTGGAGTTGGGGAGAAATGGAGGGTTCGGCCTCACGCGGAGGAATGGGGTTGTTCAGCAGGCGGTCGTTCATAATGGCAAACGCGTTAGGCCCGCGGAACGGCGTCTGGCCCGTGAGCATTTCATACAGCATCACTCCCAGCGCGTAAACATCGCTGCGGCCGTCGCCGCGCTTGCCTTTGACCTGTTCGGGCGAGATGTAGTCGGGCGTGCCCATCACTTGGGTAAGGCTGGCAAAGGTCAGCCGGCGCGTTCCTTCGGACCCCGCGATTCCAAAGTCGATCAGCTTCACCCGGTCTTCGGAGTCTACCATGATGTTTTCGGGCTTCAGATCGCGGTGCACCACCCCGTGGCTGTGAATATAGTCGAGCACACCGCACAGACCGAGCGTAATTTTCACCGCGCGCTCAGGCGGCAGTTTTTTTTCCTCACGCAGGATTTGCCGCAGCAGCCGGCCCTCCACCCACTCCATGACCATGTAGACCTGGCTCTGGCCGTCCTCTGGAAATACCTTGACCACGCCGGGATGGTCGAGCTTGACGCCAATCTCCCTCTCGCGCCGGAAGCGGTCAAAGAACAGGATGTCGCCTTCCATCTCAGGATGGGGCGCCTTAATCGCCACCGCCTGGCCGGTGCGTAAGTCCGTGCCGCGAAAGATGGAGGCCATGCCGCTGCGCGCAGCGACGCTTTCGATGCGGTAATGGTCGAGTTGCTCGCCAGGATTGAGTGGAGTCATCGTCAAGGCGCGCGGGGCGGCGAAGGGCGGCGGCTCGAGAGGGCTAGTGAAGCTTGTAAGGCCGCCCCCGGTACATCCCGACACGCTCAACGCTTCGAACGCGGATGAGCTGAACGCTGATATTATCGCTGCCATCCCGCTGATTAGCAATGGCCACGAGTTTCTGCGCCGCCTCCGCAAGGCTGCCGCTGTGGCTCGCCACGCGCGCTATTTCCGGCGCGCCGATTGCCCCGTGCAGTCCGTCCGAACAAAGCAGCAGCATGTCACCGGGGTGCAGGTTCACCTCACGTGTCTCAATACTCACGAACATCTCATTGCCGAGCGAGCGGCTCAGCAGATAGCGGGTGGGCGATTCCGCCCCGGTTCCGGCCGGAGCGAGACCCAGACGCGCCTGTTCGCTGGCCACCGTGTGGTCGCGCGTAAGCGCGGTGGCGCTTGCGCCGCGGATGAGGTAGCAGCGCGAGTCTCCGGCGTGCGCCACCACGGCGCGGTCATAGCGCAGGGCGCAAGCGACAAGCGTGGTGGCGCACGGGCGATGGGCTTCCTCGCCCGCCTCGTAAATGCGGGTGTTCGCCGCCTGCGCCAGGCGCTGCAGCATGGGTGCGTGGGCTTCTGCGGATGAAGCCTCACGGAAACCTGCGAGGATCGTCTCAATCGCCAGGTGGGATGCTACCTCGCCGCGCTCTTGCCCACCCACTCCGTCGGCAAGGGCAAAGAGCCAGCCCCGCGCGCGCGCCTCGGCGGGCGTCCCAGGAAGGACGTGACCGAGATAATCCTCATTCCCCTCGCGGACCCGTCCGGGGTCGGTAAGCTGCGCGAACTCGACGTCTAACATACGTTAAGGTTTAATGGCCGGTCATGCCGGTTTGCGACACGCGCAAAACGTGACAATAGAGTAGGGGCGCTGCTTGCCGCGCCCCTCACCCGCCCCGGCTTTGCGATTACTCCCTGGCGAGCAGCCCTGCTTCGCGGGGAGCGCGTTGCACGAGCGTTGTTCGCCCGGTCATTTTACTATTGCGGACGAAATAGATCCCGCCGTAGAGGGCCCAAACCAGCGCGATGCCCAACGCCAGCAGCGGCTCCATCTTGGTGCCATAACCCATGAACGGCCCAACCAGGTAAAACGCCATGCAACCGAGGTTGGCTAACAGACCGAAAATGGGGATGAATAAGTGGCGCACCACGCGAAACTTCGGATGTTTGTGATAGGCAACCATACAGATAATACAACTCAGCATGTACAGAAGGAACGTTCCGAAATTCGACGCCAGCGTGATGGTGAGCAGCGAGTTCGGCATAGCGGCCATAGCGGCGTGGCTAGTATATCCCCAGCTTGACCAAAAGCCGTGAGGCAAAGCTTTGATCGTCGAGTCCGCGAGCGCGCCCGCGTCGCCGAACACCATTGAGACGGAGACACAGCCGATCACCGCCGAGATCACGGCCAGCGTCCAGATGGCGCGATGCGGGGTGAGGTTTCTGGAGTGCAGCATCCCCATCGAATCCGGTAATTCCTGGTCTTTGCCCATCGCGTAGGTCACACGCGCCCCAGTATTCATGCAGGAAAGAGTGGTGCCAATCAACGCCAGGAACACGGTGATGGCCTCGGCGAGCATGAAGTATCTCCCGCGCCCCGGGCCAAAGAGGGCGTCGCCCACCATCACCATCATGTCGCCGATGGGCGCCGACGACCCCGTCGCGCTTTGCAGCGTATACCCGCTGCTTAAGAAATAGTTTGCGGCAAAATACTCGAAGAGGTAGCAGAACGCCCCTTGGACCAGCAAGGACGTGATGACGGCAATCGGCACGTCCCGCTTGGGATTTTTGGCTTCACCTCCCATCGCCGTCACCGATTCGAATCCTACCAGGATCAGGATGGCTACAGTGGCTTGCACGAAAATCCAGCCCCAGTTATGGATTCCGACCACAGACTTGGCGTTCTGATGGGTGAGGAAGGCGCCGCTCGAGTCTCGCGTGGGATAACTGACGTGATACGGAATAGGCTTTCCCGAAGCGTCCATCTCCGCCAAGGGCCGGCCCGCCGGGTCGCGTATAATGTTCACCGTCGTCTGGCCGTTCGCCACCACTTTTTGCGTCTGGAATTCGTAGTTGTACGCGTCTCCCGAAGCCGCGTCCCACTGCCACGCGACGCTGCCCGGAGGATGGTTCATGCGGTAGCCGAGCGCAAGGACGGAAAACACCAGCAGGGCGCTAATCTGGATGACATTGATGCCAATATTCACCGACGTCGATCCGTTCACCCCACGATACGCGATGTAGGCTACGAAGAACGAGAAGACAATAGCCACCATCCCCATGAAAGCCGGGCCGGGATTGGACGCGCTCATGAAATTCGGCCAGAGCGTCCCCACAATGTAGCCGCAGAAGACCCCGGTGACACCCACCATAACTCCGGGATAGATCCAGTAATACAGATGCGATCCCCAGCCCACGATGAACTTTGAGAGCCGGGCGTAGCGCCACGCTTTATCGTGATTGAGAAAGGACTGCTCGGCAAAATAATACGAGCTGCCGGTGCCCGGATACAATTTGGCCATTTCCGCATAACAGACAGCGGTGGCCAGGCATAACAGCAGGGCGACGAGGATGCCAATCCACATCGACGGGCCGGTTACGCCCGTGGACGCCTGGATGGCGAACGTCAGCCAAAGAAAAGCTCCGGGCGCGATGAGCGCCATCGCGTTCATCGTCAAGCCGGTCAAGCCCAGGGTCGGTTTCATCTCTGGTGCGGTGTTCTCCACCATGCGCGTTCTCCTTATCTGAAATAGTTACGATACGCGCCATCATGACGTTGAATGCTGCGGCAAGTAAAACGCAAAGTTTCTATTGCGGAGATAAGGGATTTGTATGATAAGTGATACGGTTAAGACTTTTGAGAGCAATAAAAAATTTTGATTGGACAAGCCCTTTGGCGGGCGATACGCTCGGCGTGGAATTCAACGCCGGCGGGGGAAACTGAAAAAAACGAACGACCTCTCGCAAAGGCGCAAAGAAAGCGCAAAGCAAAAGTTTTTTAATTTTTTGGCGGGCCTTTGTGTTTTTGTGGGACGCTTTTTAGCCCCAACACTGTTCACTTAAGTTCAGCTCGTCATTCCGCTGCAGCAAATTTGTCTGCCATCCTGAGCGCAGCGAAGGATCTGTTTGTAAATCAATGGGAAAAGCAGATTTTTCGCTGCGCTCAGAATGACAGACGCCTGCATGGGTCGTTCCCCAGCAATATTCCGCTTAAGTGAACAGTGTTGTTTTTAGCCCTATTTCTTCAGAGCTTCGCCGCCAAATAGTGTAAAATCCTTCCCTATACCGGGAGTGCTTTAAATGAAGCTTGCGGGCTTTTTATTGTTGCTGGCGGGTTGGGTGATCTTGCTGGCGGCGGTGGCGCTCTTCCGGGCGCCGCGGCCACGCGCCGTGTTTGTGCTGGCTGGGGCCGCTATCGAAATCGTAGGATTGATACTGGCCGCCCGCTCCCACCGGGCGCTGCGAGGGGAGAGCGAGTGATCACGCCGTCAAGCTCCGCACTTCCCGCAACGGACATAGCCGTCTGCCTTTTCTCCATCCTTCTCGTTCCGTTTGCCCTCGCAGGTCTTTCGCTGATCAATACAGGCCTTGGCCGCTCGCGCAGCGCCGCTCACGCCATGATGGCGTCGCTCGCCGTCATTGCCGCCGCCGTCATCACTTACTTCGTTTGCGGATTCGCCTGGCAGGGGTTCGCGGGCGGGCCGTCGCACGCGCTGACGCTTGGCGGACAGGCTTGGGATTGGATCGCCGCCGGACCATTTTTTCTGCGTGGGCTGAATTCAGGTAGCTCAGCCGCTGCTCTTACTGTCCCTCTTATTGCGTGGTTCGGAATGTTCAGCGTTGCCTTGGCAGCCGTGATTCCACTCGGCAGCGGAGGTGACCGCTGGCGCTTGAGCGCAAGCTGCGCCTCCACCGTCCTTCTGGCCGGCTGGACTTATCCGCTATTCGCGCACTGGGTCTGGGGCGGCGGCTGGCTGGCCAGGCTTGGGATTAGCTACGGCTTGGGTCACGGATTTATGGACGCCGGTGGCGCCGGCGCCATTCAGGCGGTGGGCGGCCTCACGGCTCTGTCGATTGCGTGGATTCTGGGACCCCGCCGCGGCAAGTACGCTGCGGATGGGGTGACGGCCGCCATCCCCGGTCATAACGCAGTTTACATTCTATTCGGCTGCTTTATGGCGTTGATCGGATGGCTTGGTCTGAATTCGGCCGGGGCCATCCTCTTTACGGGCGCGGGTCCGGGACGTGTTCCCTTGATTGCCATGAATACGGCGCTCGCCGCGGGCGCCGCTACCCTGACCGCCGCGTTGATCACGCGCAGCCGCTTTGGCAAGCCCGACGCGTCACTCAGCGCCAACGGCTGGGTGGGCGGGCTGGTGGCGAGCAGCGCCGTCTGCGCCTTCGTTACGCCCGCCCTGGCAGTCATGACGGGTTTGGTTGCAGGCGCTCTGGTTACATTCTCCGTCGAGTGGCTCGAAACGAAGGCGGCGGTGGATGACCCTGGAGGCTCCATTTCGGTTCATGCGGTGTGCGGCATTTGGGGCCTGCTGGCGGTTGGACTTTTTGCCCGTTTACCGGGCCAGTGGCTGGCGCAGGTGGTGGGAGTGGCCACGCTGCTCGGGTGCGTGCTCCCCCTGACGTATGGCCTGAACTGGCTTCTGAACCATTTTTTCCGGCAGCGCGTGGCGGTGGAGGGCGAGCGGCAAGGAATGGACCTGCACGAATTGGGCGCGGGCGCCTACCCTGAATTCGTCACCCACGATGAATTTACGCAATGGTAAGGCGCTGTTTTGGCGCGGGCGCAGGAGAAGTGAAAGAGAAACAGGGATAACAGAGTCTGTGTGACAACTGCGGTTGTAGCGGCGGCCTCTGGCCGCCGGTCTTTAC
>JBOGJY010000173.1:0-4446 GCA_050745325.1 Terriglobia bacterium | reverse complement strand
GTTTTTGATCCCGCGGCCGGCGCACTGGGTGGCCCTTTCGTCGTGAGACGAGGGACGAGAGTCAAGGGACGAGGGTCGAGAGGCGAGAGGCGAGTCCGGGACCCTTGCTTTTTCCCTTATCCCTGGTCCCTTGACTCCTGCCCCTGACCTTTTATTCTACGCCCTGGCTCTGATATTTTGGAGACGAATGGGACAAATGAGACACTTTATTTTCCCCGCCTGCCGGTAGAGGTAGCGCAGAGTTTTGCGGTTAAAAATCTGCGGTTTTCCGGTGGTCGGGCAAAAATGCCGCAGAGTTCTAAATACAAGACTCCGCGTTACCCGCTTCTGTAGCGGCGGCCTCTAGCCGCTGGTCTTTACTTGATGCCAACCTCCTGGCTCAAAGCCTTGGCGAACTGAAGCCCCTGGCGCGCCAGATCATCGCCTGAAGGAGCCAAGTCGCGCCAGATCGCGGCTGCCGCCGCAAGCTCCGGTTCGGGCTGCGCGAACGATTCGATCGTCATCCATCCGTCATACCCAATCTCGTTCAAAGCTGAGAACATACCTCGCCAGTCATTATGGCCTGTGCCGGGGATGCCACGATCATTTTCGGAGATGTGCACGTGCCCCAGTTCTTTCGCCACCGCGCGAAGCGAATCCGCGGGACGCTTTTCCTCGATGTTGGCGTGGAACGTATCAAAATGAATTCGTACATTGGATGCGCCAATGTCACGGACCAGCCGGGCGGCGTCCTCCAGGGTGTTGAGGAAATACGTTTCGAAGCGATTCAGCGGTTCAACGCAAAGAGTGACGCCCACCTCCCGGCCCCGGATTGCAGCATCGCGCAAGCCTTCAACCGCCCACTTCCATTCGTCCTCTGTCCTCCGGTGGCCCGTCATCACCCCCAGTCCCGCATAGAGGGGGCCACAGATGAGTTGGGCTCCCAATTCCGCCGTTCGCTCAATACATTCCTTCAAAAATTCCACCCCTCTCGCGCGCACCTGCGGATCAGCGCTGATCAGATTCGCTTCGCGTGGTAAAACACTGCAGGTGGCGCGCTCAAGACCGAGGTCCTCGAGGATTCGCTTGACCGCTGGAAGGCCGGATGGCTCACTCGGCGAAAGAAAAAGCTCAACCCCGTCGAATCCCCATTCCCGGATACGGGAAAATAGCAGCCGGTGTTGCTCTGAGACGTGGGTGGTCCAGACCATGGTGTTGACGCCGTATTTCATGCTCCTCTTTCCGCCGCCTGACGGGCGACAACCTTTTTGAGGGTGCAACCCGGAAAGGCGCTAACGTAAGTGTTCCCCTGATACTGCAAGTCCTGGTGAATGCCGACGGCAGAGGTATAGTAGCCATTTACCGTCATCTCCTTGAGGGATGAAAAGAACCGCTCGAGATCAGTCGTGGGATGGCCCTCATGGGCTGCTGAGGCGCCAAGAGCCTCTGCCAGCGACGATTTTGCGGCCTCCTCCTGCATCAGTTTCAGGCCAGCGCGCCAGCGGGCTTGGACCGCTTTACCGCTGGTCGCAACCATCAGATCGGCGAACAGGCTCACCTGCGCCGCGTGCGCGCCGGGCGAATGGCCGTCGGCAGGAATAATCATCTCTGTGAGACGGTCAAGCAGTTCGTTCTCTTCCCCGGTAAAGAATCGCCGCTTGTAATCGTTCGCAGACCAAGCCGCGCCTTTGCCCATGTGGCAGATGCCGGCGCCCATCGCGTCAATTTTCGGCGCTAGAGCGCCCAAAGCGACAATCTTGAGTGCGGTTCTTCGTTCCATATACACCTCAGTTCGGTGACTGCTGTCTGGAGTCCGTTGTCCTGGGTCCGGCGTTACGGCCGCCTTCGCAGATATGACGTGAATCCGCCAACCCATGCGATGGTTTCGGCGGCAGTACAATACAAACGGTCGAAATCAGCGTCCGCGATGTACCCAACATCCCGAGCCACGTATAGTAGAGACTGAACCTCAACAGTAGAACCTCTTGCTATATCGAGGAAGCGCGCGAACTCCTTGCCGCCCTACTTGGCAAAACTTTCAGCAATATTACTCATGGCTGAGACAGCAGCGCGCGCAATCTGATTCTTCAACGCCAAGCCGTTCTTCAGCCGCCCGTCCCCGGCGGCGGCGTAAATTTCGCGGACCAGCCTTCGGGCTTGCTGCCACGCCTGAATATCTTCAAACCGCTTAATCGCAGGCGTTCATTCCCCTCACGCGCCAGACTCCGAACCCAAGACTCCGGATTCGTATTCAGATCTCGCCCTTCCGCCGCTGTTCCTTGATATAGTCCGCCGCTCGCAGCGAAAGCGCCATAATCGTCAATGTCGGATTTTTCTCGCTCGTGGTAGTGAAGCAACTCCCGTCGGTCACGAAGAGGTTCTTCACATCGCGCGCCTGGCAATGGCTGTTCAGCACGGAAGACTTGGGATTCGCGCCCATGCGAATCGTGCCCACCTCGTGGCTGGCAAATCCTCCTGGGGCGCGGCCGGTGTTAAAAAACGTTTTCGCCTTAAAGTTCGAGCAAATCTCCTCAAGACTACGCTGGTTATCGCGCCACAGGGTCCAATCGTTTTCACCGAAGCGAAAGTGCACGACGGGAATCGGGATGCCGTGCTCATCGGTAAGGCTCTGGTCCACGCTGACATAGTTCTCTGGGCGGGCTTCAACTTTCCCAAAGGAACCCAGCATCGAATAGCCGGTCTGCATTTCCCTCACCTGCGCCTTGTAGGCGGCGCCGTAGCCGTCGAGACGCGAGGCGTGATGAGGAAACATGTAGCTTCCATAGTTAACCTGGAAGCCCCACCCGCCCGCGTAATTCTTCTTTCCGGAAAGCTGGTTGTAGCGCGGAATATAGACATGGTCGGTCGCGCCATCTTGATTCCACGGCTGCAGTCCTTCGAGTTCGGTGAAATAAATATTGGCGCCGACGCCGAGATGGCCGTGGAGATAGCGGCCGACAATCCCATTAGAATTCGCCAGCCCGTTTGGGTGCTGCGGCGAGCGCGAGTTCAAAAGCAGCCTCGCGGATTCAACGGTCGCGCAGCATACAACCACGATCTTCGCCTTGACTTGCGCCTCCTTCTTGGTTTGGGTGTCCACAAATGAGACTGCCCGCGCCAGCCCTTCCCGATCAACCAGGATTTCCCGCGCCAGCGCGTTCTGGCGCAAAGTAAAGTTTCCGGTCGCCCGGGCCTTAGGAATCATGGCGACGGCGCTGTTGTAAACCGCGCCCACGTCGCAACCGTCCATGCAGTGGCCGCAATAGTGGCAGGGCGGCCGGTTGTCATACGGTACCGTTACGACAGCCTTGCGGACGTTGATCAATGGAATGCCCATTTT
The DNA here is from genome assembly GCA_050745325.1 of Terriglobia bacterium. GTDB lineage: Bacteria > Acidobacteriota > Terriglobia > UBA7540 > UBA7540 > RH2-MAG17b. The sequence goes on along the minus strand of JBOGJY010000173.1, from coordinate 1,127 downwards.
CGCAAGCGCGCGATGCATGAGATGCTCGCTACAGCGCCACGGGATTGGAGGCAGGTAATGTTTTCCCGCGGGGAGGATTTCGAGGTGATCGTCGCTTCCGCAAACGCCGATGGTCTGCTCCACGCGCTCATAGTAGGGCGCGAGTTCTTCGTAGGTCAGCGGCCAGTCCTCCTCGACGCCGTCGAGCGACCGCGCCTTGAAATCGCGGGCCGCGTACCGCAGCGTGACGGCGTTCCAATGCACCGTCCGGCCGCCCAAGACTCGTATCCGGTCCACACTTACTTGATCGCAATTCTCATAGCGAATCGACGCCTTGACGTTGTCCTGATAGAAGAGCTTCTGCTTCTCGCCGTGCATTCCCCGGTAGGGCAGTTCATAAGGCCAATCGTGCGTAAGAAAATCGCCCAGCGGCACTTCCTTTCCAGCTTCGAGCATCACCACCTTGGCGCCGCCCTCGCACAATTCCTTGGCTACAATTCCCCCTGCCGCTCCCGACCCGATGACGCAAACGTCATACGTTGCATTCACACTCACTTGATTCCTCCCCTGGGTTGATTCTGCCTGGTCAAAAACATGCTCGAATCCTCGATTGACTTACCACGTCGCGCGTCCGAGGCGCCATGACCACTCGAGAAAGTTTAGCGCAGGCTTCCGTGATTGCAATGCGTTTTGTGGATAAAAACTCTCAACCATAATAAGCACATAAAATCTGCCAGCCCTTGCGACCAGGATTTTCCGCAAGTGAAAGGAGCGGGCGACCCTCTTCGTGGCCAAGCGGAGCCGACCCCTCGCCCGTCGTTCCTGAATCCCCCTGGATAAAATCGTCTTGCTTGTGGCATTCTATCGCAGCTTCGGTCTCGTAGCCTCTATATTTATATTTACTTTTTATAAAGCCTGGCTATTTCCCTGACTTCCTTATGACAGAATGCTTGATCCTCTTGCCGCCTTCAGCGGATACAGCACACGCTAACTAAAGGGGACATTTCATATGTTAACGATCACCGATATTTGATTCTGTTTGACTCCTGTTTTGCGCGGTAGTATATTTTGTGCTGTAGGCTGTAGGACGAAATTGTAATTGATACCCGAGGTAATGGGCTACTATGGGTTTTTCCTCCCGCCATGTT
>JBOGJY010000172.1:0-6672 GCA_050745325.1 Terriglobia bacterium | reverse complement strand
CTTTTCTGCTCGACGGGGTGGACATTACAGAAGAGCATCAGGGGGGCACCTGGATTGTGACCCCTCTTGACGCCTTGCAAGAGTTTACGGTTCAGCAGAACAACTATTCGGCCGAGTACCCCGGCGCGGGTCCCGCCTTTAACACCACCACCAAGTCCGGGACCAACCACTTTCACGGCGATCTTTTCGAGTATCTTCGCAACGACGCTTTGGATTCGCGTAATTTCTTCGCCAAAACCACGGAACCATTCAAACAAAACCAGTTCGGCGGCACTATCGGCGGCCCGGTCATCATCCCGAAAATCTACAACGGGCACGATCGCACCTTCTTTTTTGCCGCCTACGAGGGCCAGACTCAGCGGCAAGGATTGGTTTCGGTCGCCCTTGTTCCCAGCGCGGCGGAACGGAATGGCGACTTCAGCGCCCCGGGGTTGCCCAAAATCTACGATCCCACCACCACGACCAACGCTTCGGGAACGGTGGCGCGCACCCCGTTCACGAAAAACGTCATCCCCACTGGGATGGTCTCGCCGCAGGCGCTATTCTTCAACAAGTACATTCCCTTGCCCAATTTTCCTGATGGCACCTTCCACTTCACGCCGGTTCAGGGTTACAACTACACCAGGTTGATGTTCCGGGTCGATCATCAATTCAACCCCGCCAACCGGCTGTTTGTCCGCTACAGCCTGGATAACAATAGCGAGGACAATGGCCTGGTTAACCCCGCGTCTGCGTTTCCCGCGTTTGGCAAAACACCCCTCACGGGCAACGCCTACAACATTGCGGCCGCGCTAACCAGTACTTTGAGCAGCACCATGGTCCAAGAATTCCGGGCTAGTTTTATGGATGGCAAGTACAGATCAACCGCCTACTTCCAAGGCCAGGGTGCGAACCTGCTGCAGCAGGCGGGCATCACCGGTCTCCAAGATCTACAGAATCCGACTACCTCCACCTTTCCTGAGTTCTCATTTTCCGGCTACACCGCTTTCGAGGGCGAGGCATTCGATGGCCGGCCCAAATACCAGAACCGCTTCAACATCGACCTTAGCGATAACATCACGTGGATCAAGGGCAAGCATGCCCTGAAGTTCGGCGGGCGCGTCTATCACCGTCATATCCTCTTCACCGACTCCCGGAACCAGGACGGAGTCTTCAGCTATGACGGAAACATGACGCAAAACCCGGCTTCTCCCACTGGCACGGGCCAAGCCTTCGCCGACTGGCTGCTGGGTTACCCCTCCAGTGTCGCGCTTTCCAACCCGGCGACCTGGTGGGGTGGAATTGGAACGTTTTACCAGCCCTTCATTCAGGACGATTGGAACGTGACCTCCAGACTGACGTTGAATTTCGGCCTGCGCTATGAATATACGCCGTGGCTAACCCCCTACAAAGGCCAAGGCGCCACCTTCGATCCCACCAAAGCCAAGCCGATCATCGTCTCCAGCAACACCGATCAAATCAACCTGACGGCGCAGCCGGCGGCGGCAGAGGGCTATCAGCTTTACGGCAATTTAATGCAGACCACGCACCAAGCCGGTCTTCCCATCACGGTTACCTCCAATGACCTCGACCAGTTCGGTCCGCGGGGCGGGTTCGCTTGGCGTGTCCTGGGCAATCAAACTGTGGTCCGTGGCGGCTTCGGTGTCTTTTATGCCCCGGAGCGCACCGATAACCAGTTGAATTTCAACTATCTTCCTTACAGCCTTGCCGAAACGGTCAACGCCCCGGTCAACGTTGTGCCCACGCGGACCACGGCCAATTTCTTTCTCGGTCAGCCGTTTGGCTCCGGGATTTCGGCGGCATCCTGGAGTCCACTGCCCGAGCATGACGAGCTTTCACGCTATGAGCACTGGAACTTCGGAGTGGAGCGCGAGCTTAGCAAAGCCGCCCTGCTCGCCGTCGATTATGTCGGCACCAGGGGCCAGAATGTAACCGGCTCGCTCAACTTTAATGACCCTTCTCCGGGTTCCGGCGTCGTGCAGAGCCGGCGCCCATATCCAACTTTCGGCGCCATGAACTATACCGAGGATAACGGGTCATCCATTTACCACGCACTGCAAGTGAAGTTCGAGCGGCGCACTTCCGCGGGTCTGGCCTACCTTGCCTCTTATACTTATTCCAAAAGCATTTCCACGTCGCAGGCCCCGTCGGCAGGGTTGGATGGCTACATGGAGCGCGCGCTGACTGGTTTCGATGTTCCCCAGTTATTCACCTTTAGCGCCAGCTATGCGCTGCCCTTTGCCAAGGGCAATCGTTTCCTGGGCGGGTGGCAGCTGCAAGGCATCTTTAACTACCGCAGCGGCTTGCCTTTCACCCCGACCATATCGAGGGATGTGGCCAATATCGGGGTAGGCGGCCAGCGCCCCAACGTGATCGGTTCCTGCGCGCTGGCCAACCCCACCTTAAACGATTGGTTCAACAAGGCTTCCTTTGTTGTGCCCGCCCAGTACACTTTCGGTGACGCCGGCGCGAATATCTGCCGCGCCGACCACTCGCTCGAGACTGATCTTTCGGTGTCGAAGGTGTTTGCCGTCACCGAGAATACCCGTCTTCAGTTCCGCATGGAGGGGTTCAACGTTCCCAATACGCCCTACTTTAACGGCCCCAGCACCCTCATCGACACCGGGTCGGGCGGCAAAGTCACCAGCACCAGCAACAATCCGCGGCAGCTACAGTTCGTGTTGAGATTCATTTTTTGATGGGTTCCCAAGGGGCCCGGCGCAGGAGGAGAACATGAAGCGAGTTATGCTGACGGTGTTAACGCTGGCGGTCCTGGGATCCGCCGGATTGAGCGCGCAGCGGCCCGTCTACCTTGATCCGGCGCAGCCGATCGCCAAGCGGGTGGACGACTTGCTCTCGCGGCTGACGCTGGCGGAGAAAGCATCGCTGATGAGCACCACCGCGCCCGCAATTCCGCGCCTGAAAATTCCAGTCATGAACGGCTGGAACCAAAGCCTGCACGGCATTGTCTGGACCCAGCCCACCACGATGTTCCCGGTCCCGATTGCGATGGCCGCCACTTGGGATTCGGGGCTGGTACAGCAGGTCGCTTCGGCCATCTCCGACGAGGGCCGGGCGATCTATAACCTATGGCCGACGATTCCTGGCAAAACCGTGCGTGCCGGGTTCGAGGGACAATTGATTACGGTTGCGGCGGATGGAAAACGCTACGCCCACAATGGGTTGGTCTACCGTTCACCGGTTATTAACATGGTCCGTGACCCCCACTGGGGCCGTGTGTGGGAAACCTTTGGCGAGGATCCGGTCCTCAGCGCGCGCATGACGGTGGCCTACGTAAAGGGCACCCAGGGGAACGATCCCAAGTACCTTGAGTTGGCCGCGACGGTCAAGCATTACGCCGTTTACGATCAGGAAATTGACCGCCACATCCTCTCTGCCCAAACCGGCGCGGCCATGATCCAGGATTATTATACGCCGCAGTTCAAGGCAGGGATCATGGCGGGAAAGTCGGTATCCATTATGTCGTCGTATAACGAGGTTAACGGGGCGCCGAATGCTGTGAACAAGTGGTTGCTAACCGACATTTTGCGTGACCAGTGGGGTTTCCAGGGCTTTCTTGTGCCCGACAGCGGCGCCGTGAACTCCCTCGTCACGGGCACCCACACCTACAAGACGTTGGCAGAGGCCGCGGCGAAAACCGTGCTCGCCGGCACCGATCTTGACAACGGCGCCTACGCCGAAGTCCTACCTCAGGCGGTAAAGGAGGAATATCTCACCGAGGCCGACATCGACAAGGCGCTGCGGTACGTGCTGACCGCCCGATTTCGCTTGGGCGAGTTCGATCCGCCCAGCATGGTTCCCTTCAGCAAAATTCCCGCCTCTGATATTGACTCGCCCGCCCATCGCGAGCTGGCGCTGCGCACCGCGCGCGAGTCCATCGTGCTGCTCACCAATAAGAACAATTTCTTGCCGCTTGATCCGGCCAAGCTGAAGACTGTGGCCGTCATCGGGCCCTTTGCCAATTATGCCCAGACCGGGCCCAACTACACCGGCCAATATTCCAAATTCGTGGCGCCGCTCGAAGGCATCAAGAACGCTGCGGGGGCGAACGTGCAAGTGCTCTATGCCCGCGGCAGCGGCATTCTCGAAACCGATAACCCTGAGCAAAGTGTGGCCGAGGCGGTGGCCGCGGCCAGAAAGGCGGATGTTGCGATCCTGTTCGTTGGCACTAACCAGACCACCGAGCGTGAGGGCATTGACCGGAACAGCCTCGACCTGCCCGCTGTGCAATTGCAGTTAGTGCGGGCTGTGACTGCCGCGAATCCCAAAAGCGTTATCGTGCTCCTCAACGGCGGCCCGATTACCCTTCCTCTCGCCCGTCCGGGCGCTGCGCCGCCGGGACCCCTTTTCAGGCGCGCCATTGACGTGCCCGCCGTGCTCGACATGTTCTGGGACGGCGAAGAAGGGGGCACGGCCATTGCCGATGTGCTGTTTGGCAAATATAGCCCCGCCGGAAGACTGCCCTACACCGCCTACGCTTCGGAACTGCAACTGCCACCGCGCAGCCAGTACGATATCACCAAGGGTTTCACCTACATGTACCTGCGGGGCAAGCCTGAATACGCCTTTGGCCACGGCCTTAGCTACACGACCTTTTCTTACAGCAATCTTTCCCTCTCGAGCAGCCATATACCCGCCAACGGAACGGTGACGGTTAAGGTGGATATCCAAAACACTGGAAAGCGCGCTGGCGACGAGGTTGCGCAACTCTATGTCCACGGTCCTGGGATTGGGGAGTGGCAGCCAGAGGAACAACTCGAAGGTTTCGATCGCGTCCGCCTCAAGCCGGGCGAAACGAAGACGGTCACTTTCCCACTGCCCATCGAGCAGATTGCCGCTTGGAATACGACCACACACCAGTTCGCGGTGAAGCCTGGCACGTTCGATATAATGGTCGGGAGCGCCTCGGATGATATTCGGCAGAGGGCCGAACTCCAGGTCACCGGACCAGGAACCTGGCCGCCAGGCGAATTGACCACCCGGGTATCGGACCTGAACATCTCCAGCCCCAGCGAATGAGCACGCCACCGGGACCTTGAATAAACCAGGGTGAAGAAACGCCGGCGCGAATATCTGCCGCGCCAACTTCTGAGGGAGTACGTTTCGATGTCTAAGAGAATGCTGCTTGCTTTGCTCGCCGTGGGGCTGGTGGGTACGATGCTGCCGGCTCAGCAAACGGTGACGATCCGCGTGAATGTCGCCCAACCGCAAGGCGGCTTCAGGCCGGTCTGGGCTTACGTTGGACATGACGAGCCAAACTCGATCGCGCGGGTGGCGCATCTATGAAAGGGGCGGCGTGAGTCAAGAGTTTTTTAAGTCTTTTCTCTGGTGTCGCGGAGCGAGCGAGGCCGGCCGAGCCGAGCGAGCGTAGCGACACCACTCCCTGTGGGCCGTAGGGCCCTTCTGTTTTGCCCTTTCATACAGGGGCTGCGAACAGAGCTTCCGCTCACTCATCTATTCGGCCCAACTCGGACCAGATTGCCGGTTCGCAGCCGGGAGTGTCCTAATCACACATTAAGGGTCGATCCTCTGACCATGCGCCACCCCAGGTGCACTCCCGAACTTGATTTACCTTGGACATGGCTGTGCTTTCACCGCCCGCCATCGGTAATAACTGATCACCGCCAGCTTGCGCGCCAAGGCGACGACGGCCTTCCCCGTCCCGTGACGCTCCTGCTGGCGTTGGTAAAAGTTGACGAATCTCGGACTGCGCGCCGCCGTGTGCGCCGCCTGCACCAGCGCCCAGCGCAGCAGGCTCGACCCCTGCTTGGTGATCGGCCCGCCCCAGCGATGCTCCGCCGAGGCATAAAGCGAGGGTACTAGCCCCGTATAGCTGGCCAGGTGTTTGGCGCTGGGGAATCGGCGGAGGTCTCCGATTTCGGCCACCAGCAACAGGGCGATGAACGGCCCGATGCCGGGGATTGTCTTCAGGGCCTCGGCCACCGGATCGGCTTTCACCCGCTGTCGGATCTCCCGGTCCAGTTCCCGGATTTGTTGCTCCAACAGATCGAGCCGGGCCAGTTGGCCGTCCACTTCCCACCGGTCCAGCTCCGGCAACACCACCTCCTTCAAGAAGGCTCTGCCCTTCGGTCCGAACAGCGACTCCACCGGCGAAGGCGCCCCGTTGCGGTTCACGATCCCGTGCACGGCGTTCTTGGCTCGCGTCGCGCAGCGCACCGTCTGCGCCCGATACCTCAACAACTGACGCTGCTGTCGAACTTCGCGCGGCGCAATCCAGGCCTCCGCCAGGAAGCCGGTCCGCAGCAACTCGGCCAGAATCCGCGAGTCCAATTTGTCGTGCTTGATCCGTGCGCTGGCAATCGCCCGCGTCTTCCACGGATGCACCAGGTGCAACTCCAACCCCAGCGGTTCCACCGTGTCCAGAAAGTAGTACCAGTTGAACGTCGCTTCCACCGCCAGCGCCGCCGGCTTCTCGACCTGACCGAAATAGCTCAGCAACGTGGCTCGCTCCGTCCCGATGCGCTGGGATTCCAGAATCCGGCCTTGGCTGTCCATCACTGTGATCCAACAACTCCTCTTGTGTAAATCCACTCCGAGATATAACTTCATGGGGGCTGCTCCTTTCGATTTAGATTGAGTCTTCGAACAACCCAATCCTACTCGAATTCAGCCGCCCCTTTCATGGCATCA
>JBOGJY010000171.1:0-5486 GCA_050745325.1 Terriglobia bacterium | reverse complement strand
GTTTTTGATCGGCCCGAGGAATCTGCTTTGTTTTCAATCTGCTGATTACAAGCAGATTCCTCGCTGCGCTCGGAATGACAGTTGCGCTTATGCAGCGAATTTATGACTCAGGACACTAGCCCGTAATGGCTCTATTGTAAATAGTGTTAGATTCATCCGCCGAGGTCAACGATTTAACTTCCATTGTGATACATTCCGAGGGAGGGAAGGAGGAAGTGGGTAACTTGGTTGCCCTAATCGCTACCCACCTCCCCAGGTAGTCATAAGTGTTGGTTAAAGCGTAAGACGCAACAGCCATACGAAAGGTTGCAAGAAATGTTGCGAGTCAAAACTTTTTCTTTTTTCGCGCGCCATGTGCGGAGATTCTTGAAGAAACTGAATTCCGCGCGTTTGCCTCCCGATGCCGGATTGAATCCCGGTAACGCCGCTTCGGTAGTGTCGCAGTTTTGGGTGTAGCGGCGGGTTTACCCCGCCATATGTGGCGGCGTAAAGCCGCCTCTACATCAAACTGAGACACTACCTTCGCTCCTATTGCCTTGACCCTTGCCAGCTTAACCGGCTAATCTCATTCCATGTGTGGCATTGTCGCTTACACGGGAAAGCAGCAAGCCTACGGGATTCTGCTCGAGGGCCTCAAACGCCTTGAATACCGCGGCTATGATTCAAGCGGTGTGGCCATCCTCGGCTCAGCTCCCTTTCTGGCAAAAGCGGTGGGGAAGGTGTCGCAGCTTGAGGATCGCGTAAGGGAGATGGAACCCCACGGAGTCACCGGAATTGCACACACCCGCTGGGCGACGCACGGCAAGCCCACGGAAGTTAATGCCCATCCGCACACGGATTGCTCAGGCCGCCTCTATCTGGTCCACAACGGAATCATCGAAAATTATCTGCCGCTGAAAAAGCGGCTTTCTCTCGCGGGCCACACTTTTCTTACTGAAACAGACACCGAAGTGCTTGCCCATCTGATTGAAAGCTATTACCAGGGTGACCTTGAGGCTGCTGTGCAGCGGGGTTTGCAGGATGTGCAGGGCACTTACGGCCTTGCGGTGATTCACTCAGACAAGCCAATGCAGATCATCGTGGCGCGGCGCGGCAGTCCGATTGTGCTGGGGATTGGCAAGGAAGAGTCGCTCGCCGCTTCGGACGCCTCGGCGCTGGCGCAGCATACGGATCAGGTTGTTTACCTTGAGGACAATGAGGTTGCGCGTCTCGAGCCGGGCCAATTTTGGATCAAGACCCTGGATAACCGCTCGGTCAGCCGCGAAGCCCAGGTGATCCAGACCGGCTCGGAGGCGATGGACCGGGGAGCATATCCGCACTTTATGCTGAAGGAGATTTTCGAGCAGCCGGAAGCGGTGGAGAATGCGCTTCGCGGGCGTTTGAACCACTCGGAGGGGGTTGCCAAGCTGGGGGGGCTTGAGTCGGTCATGGGCCGCCTGGAGAAGGCACGCCATCTCATCATCGTGAGTTGTGGCACATCATACTATGCGGGTCTCTTTGCCCGCTATGTCTTTGAGACGCTCACCGACTTGATGGTTGAAACCGAGCTCGCCTCCGAGTTCCGCTATCGCAAGCTCAACATCCGCGACAATACCGTGGTGCTTGCGATCAGCCAATCCGGCGAGACGGCAGACACGCTGGCGGCGCTGCGCGAAGCCAAACGTAAAGGGGCCTTGGTGCTGGGACTGGTGAACGTGGTGGGAAGCACCATTGCCCGCGAGACGGACGCGGGCGTTTACTCACACGCCGGAATCGAGATCGGCGTCGCCTCGACAAAATCCTTCGTTTCGCAGATGACGCTGCTCATCCTGATGGCTCTGCTGCTGGGGCGGGGCAGAGACCTTTCCTACGAAGAAGGAGAGCGGTTGCTGCGGGGGCTTGAGGAAGTTCCCGGTCAGGTTCGAGAAGTGTTAAAGCAGAGCGACCTGATTCGAGAGTTGGCGCAGCAATACTGCCAGGCGCCGCATTTCCTGTATATCGGCCGCAAATATCAATACCCGGTGGCTCTCGAAGGGGCGCTGAAATTGAAAGAGATTTCGTACATTCACGCGGAGGGTTACGCTGCCGGTGAAATGAAGCACGGTCCTATAGCCCTCATCGATTCTTCTTTCCCTACCATGGCGCTTGCCCCCGATGATAGCTCCTACGGGAAGATCGTTTCCAACATCCAGGAAATCCGCGCTCGTGGCGGGCCTTTGCTGGCGGTGACGACGGAGGGCGCCTCAAAGCTCCGGCCGATGGTGGATCATATGATCGAAGTGCCGTGCAACCACAGCATCCTGATGCCGCTCCTCACCGTGGTCCCGCTTCAGCTATTTGCTTATCACTGCGCCGTGCTGCGAGGCTGCGATGTGGATAAGCCCCGCAATCTTGCCAAAAGCGTGACGGTGGAATAAGATCGCCCTTCGTTGCATTAATCCTGATGATTATTTATGGCTGCCGGAAGGGTGGGGTTTCAACCCTGCCGCGTAGGGAGCGCGCGGGACGCTTAGAAAACCAAGCATCCCGCCGCCGGACCAAGCGGTTAGTTTCTGGATATGAGTTCCTGGCACCGAACGCAGTAGCGTGCCCAGGGAAGGGCCTTTAAGCGGGCTGGAGAAATGTCTTCACCGCATCCTTCGCAAACGCCATATTTTCCGCCGGCAAATCGTTCGAGAGCTCGATCGATTTCCCTGAGAACCTGGCTGCGCAGATCAGCAGTTCGCGCGCTGAGGTCCTGCTCCGCGGATTTAATGGCAAATTCGACCGCATCGGGACTTTGGATATTCGCAGCCAGAGCTTCGGGCTGGCGTTTCACTTCTGCAAGCAACTCCCCGCGTTTCTTCAACAACAGTGTGCGGAAAGGATCTTTTCGGGATTTCGCGATAGTAGGCATTGACATTCGTCCTTTTATAGTTTCTTAAATTCTCTCGTCTCACCTCACATCAGATGATTCTGGAGCGATTTAGGTTGCGCCATTTTACCAATGTTTTACATAACATTCAATAGCTTTATTTTCTGGCAGTTACGGGTGATTAGCGGCGCCGCGTGCTAAAATTTTCTACGGTCTGGAATTTCGAGCGTCTGCGAAATCGCCGATGCTTCTAGGTTTGACGCTTGGAAGCGCAAGAAGGTTAGCCTCAAGCAACGGGTTTTGAAGGGTTCTGTTTGAGCGGGCCTCTGAAATCTTTGAATTAAATGTCCAGTAGAGAACAAATGCTCGGCAGAGTACGCATGGCCTTGGGCCGCAGCGCGTCTGGCGGCGGTATTCCACGTGAGATGTTGCCAGAGCTTGGAAAGGCGCTGGCTCCGATTCCAGCCGCCCTTCTGGTCGAGCACTTTGAGGCGGAGTTCCGTGAGGTTGGGGGTACTCCGCACCGGGTTGATTCGGCGTCCGCGCTGCGGCAAACCCTGGTGGAAATCCTTCCCGAGGGCAGTTCTGTTGTTCTCTCACGCAACCCGATTTTGGCAAGAGTCGGCATTGTAGAAACGCTCAAAAGATTGAATTGCGCCGCGGCTTGCTGGCCAGCTGAGATTCCCGCCGCGTTCGGGCGGCAATGTTTTTCCGCAGCAGCTGGGATTACTGGCGCCGATTTCGTTTTGGCGGAGTCGGGGACGCTTGTGCTCACCAGTAAGACGGAAGGAAGCCAGCTTGCCTCTCTTGCGCCTCCTATTCACATCGCGCTTTACAGCCGCGAGCAGGTTGTCGAGTCGCTTGAGGAAATCTTTGCGGGCTTACGTATAGGGCCTGAGCCGGGGGAACAATCGGCTTCTAGCGAAGGCTCGCCGGGACGCTCGACTGTATTGATCACAGGCTCCAGCCGCACGGCGGACATCGAACAGATCAGCATTCGTGGCGTGCACGGACCAACGCAGGCGCACGCCATTCTGATTGAAGAAGCGTATTATATCTGACTGGCCTGACTGGGAGGGATTTGAGGAGTCTACTTGACAACTGCGGAAAAGGCGCTGTAGCGGCGGCCAGAGGCCGCCGCTACAACCGTAGTTGTCACACAGACTCTGAAGCCCGCAGGCCGCGCTAAACGGCGGCGCGCACCGGCTCGCCATCCGCCTTTTGCGGCTCCTTCGGCGCCGCAGAGACGTTGAAGACCAGTTTCGACCATTCGAGGGAATCAAAATAAAGAATGGGCATGAGCGTTTCATCCACGTGGAGTTTGGCCGCGTACCAGTTCAAGGCCCCCCAATTACCCATCTCATAGGCGTAAACGAGCTCAAAAACGTCGCGCAGCGCGTTTTCGTGTCCAAGGAGCGCCGCCTTGGCCTCCGCCGGCAGGGCAAGCTGGCCCAGAATATCGGGCATGGACCGGCCCAGCATGGCGTCGATGACTGAGAACATGCCCACGATAAAAGGCAGGGAGCCAAAAGCTTTGAAATGCTCTTGATCCATGTGGGCGGCAACCTGCTCACAAAATTTGGCGCGCAGAAGGGCTGTGGCAATTAGCTCCGGAGGCTTATCCTCGGCAATGCTGATGGCTGCGGCCACAGAGACCAGCTTCCGCACTTCGTTTTGGCCAAGCAGAGCGAGCGCGTGGCGAACGGAACGGATCTCACTCCAAAATCCGAAAAGCGATGAATTCATATAGTGCAGGAGTTTGTAGCAGAGAGAAACCTCCGAGCTAATCACACCTTCGAGCGCGACCAGGTCCAGTTCCTGGCGGGAAATCAGGTTCAGCACGCGCAGATAGCTCAGCTTGGAGGCGGGGATGCGTTTGCTGGCAATGACCTCGGGACGGCAGAAAAAGTCCCCCTGAAAATATTTGTAGCCGAGCCCGTCAGCGTGACGGAAGTCTTCACGAGTCTCGATTTTTTCCGCGAGCAACTGAATACCCCTGGGCGCGAACTCCCGCACGCTCTGCTCCCGGGCGGCGGGCGGACTGGCGAGAAAGTCGATCTTGATGATGTCCGCCAGTTCAATAAAGGGCAGGGAAGCGGGGCTGAGAACAAAATCGTCCAGCGCGATGAGATACCCTGCCTGCTTTAGTCTCCGGCAGGCGGAGATAACCTCCGGGGTGGGTTCAACCGTTTCGAGGACTTCGATGACCGTGTTTTTCTGCGGCAGCAGCATCGCATAGTCCTTCACCAGGAAGTTAGCCGGGCAATTAATGAAGGCGAACTTGCCGTCCGTAAGCGTTTTGCCCAAAGTCATCAGGTGGTCGGCGACGGCCCGGCTCGCACCTTCGCCATCGATAGCGTCAAAGGTGTTGGCCAGGCTGGACCGGAAAAGGAGTTCGTAGCCATAAACGAGCTCCTTATTGGTAAAAATAGGCTGCCGGGCGACAAAGTCGGTCATAGTTAGTCCCTCAGAAACACGCTCATCTGTATATCGGCGGGCCGGGCGCCGGACTTAATCGCTTTATTGATTTTAACTGAGCGTCCGGGAGACAGTCGAACTCGGGCGCCAAAAAACAGCCTAGATTCTGGAGTGCACAAGCTTGCTTGCGCTGTGTAGCGGCGGCTTCTGGCCGCCGGTCTTGAGTAGTAGAAAC
>JBOGJY010000170.1:0-2264 GCA_050745325.1 Terriglobia bacterium | reverse complement strand
TGCGATTTCGCGCCTGCGGATATGCAGGAAGGCTTTCCCCAGATCGAACAGGAAGATGAGCGCGAAGAGCATGGTCGCTGCGGTTTCATTAGGACCGCCGGTCGCCATCTGAGGGCTCATGACGAGTGCGGAGATTCCGATTACGAATCCTGAAGCCACAAATAGCCGGCCCGACCAGCGGTGGAACTGAAGCCAGCGCGACCGAATGCGCCGGACGAACTGCAGAGGCCCCAGAATCATGAAGAGAACCCCCGGAATGATATGGACGAACGTCAACGCGGGGTGGCGGGCAAAGTTGGCGTTTAGGGCCGCTGCGGGCGCGAAATTCCCACCCAGGGCGGGATTTAAAAGCACAATCGCCCGATGCGACGCCGCCGCGGCGCCGATGACTGCTAAGAAGATAACCGCCGGCCAGAGGATAGGTTCGATTCGTTTTTTAGGTCTCATGGCATTTACCGCGGCGGCGGCATATCCTTCGTCATCTCAATAAATAACAGGCATGGCAGGCGCCAAAGCGGATATCCCATGTATTTGACTATAAATAAATACCTTAGTCAGTGCTACCAGGCTTATTTTCTACCCATTTATGACGACTGCTCGTAAATCTACGAGAGCGTGATAAAATCCGCTTATGGTGAATGAACAACCCACTTCGACGGCTGCTGACCCCGGTCAACAAACCGCGCTATCATTGCGCGTCTGGGAGGCCATTAGTATCGAGCGCGAGCTGCGAGGGGTGCTAGCCGCCGCGGCTGACGCTCTTGTTCCGGTGGTTCCTTTTGACGGCGTGGGAATTGTGGTTTCGAAGACCAGATCGCCTGCGCGGCCCTATCTGCTCCATCTCGTCGGCCAGTCTCCCTGCCCGGGCGAGAGCCACCAGGATTTTCTGGCTCGAATGAGGGCTCGCCCGGAGAATAACGCGACGCCTTCGCGCCCGCAAGCCCCGTATGATGATCTGATGCAGTCACGGATGAGCGCCGGCGACCCCTACATCTGTCCCGATTTGCTTGCCAAGCCCGCCTGGTTCCCGCACGAGTTCCGGTTGGCTGCGGTTGGAATTCGCGCTTACGTGGCGGTTCCGCTCCTGGTTGGGGGCGAGCGGCTCGGCGTGGTGTCCTTCGCCCGGATGAAACCGGCGCCATTCACCGACGATCAGGTCAAGGCGCTCTGCGAAGTTTCGCGCCCGTTGGCCGTGGCCGTTTCGAATGCGCTTGCCTATGAAGAAATTAGCAGGCTGCGCGATCAACTGGCGGCGGAGAATATTGCGCTCAAAGAGCAGCTCGGCCAGATGCCGTGGGCGGAAGAAATCGTGGGCAATTCCGGGGCGCTGCGCCGCGTTCTTGAATTGGTGGAGCAGGTGGCCGCGACCGGCGCCACCGTGTTGATCACCGGCGAAACCGGAACAGGCAAGGAACTGATCGCGCGCGCCATTCACCGGCGGTCACATCGCTCGCACGGTCCACTGGTGAAGGTGAACTGCTCGGCCATCCCGGACACGCTGCTCGCCTCCGAGCTCTTTGGACACGAGCGGGGCGCATTCACCGGCGCCCACGAACGGCGCAAAGGGCGCTTCGAACAAGCTCACGGTGGCACGCTCTTTCTGGATGAAATCGGCGATCTCACGCCGGAAATGCAGGTCTTGCTGCTGCGAGTGCTTCAGGAGCGGGAGCTTGAACGGTTGGGCGGAAGCAACACCGTGCAGGTGGATGTCCGGGTCATTGTGGCGACGAACCGGGATCTGCAAGAAGCGGTTCGCGCCGGGCGCTTCCGCGAGGACCTCTTTTACCGCCTCAACGTGTTCCCTGTCCTCATGCCGCCGCTCCGCGACCGGCACGGAGACGTTCCGCTGCTGGTCTCGCACTTTGCCTCGAAACACGGGAAGCGGTACGGGCGCCTCATCGAACGGGTTGACCGGCGAACCATGAAAACGTTCGAGTCTTATTACTGGCCGGGAAATGTGCGCGAGCTTGAAAATCTGGTGGAACGCGCGGTGATTGCATCGCGCGGCGGGACGCTCCGGCTGGAAACGGGCGCCTTGTTACTTCCCGGAAGCCCCATGGCTCTCGATAACCAATTGCAGAGCCAGGAGCGCGAGGCCATCGAAGCCGCTCTGCACAATACGCGCGGCCGCGTCTCCGGGCCTCGCGGAGCCGCAGCCTTGCTGGGGATTCCTTCAACCACTCTCGAATCCCGCATCCAGCGCCTTGGCATCGACAAATTCGCGTTCAAATCCGGCCGCCAAGAGCGCCGGGTTATCGCCATGC
>JBOGJY010000169.1:0-3727 GCA_050745325.1 Terriglobia bacterium | reverse complement strand
CCGAATTTCCTCAACCGGTTTCATAAAAATGCTTTCAGAGTTCAGCTAAATTCAAGCCTGGCCCGGCGGCCTTCACGGCGCCAGAATGATCTTTGATTCCTGCTTGGCAAACGATCCAGGCTTGAATTGCGAACGGATAAAATCCAAGAAAGCCCGCCCCTTGGGTCTGCCATTCGACTTTCCGGCGGCGATTTGCGTAGTAAGAATCAAAACGTCGCGGATTTCGGAGTCGCGCACACTGGTCCGCGCAGAGAGCCCAGTTGGCTCCTGCTTTTTGTATTCTTCCACTTCGTGGCGCAGCTTTCCATAGAGCTCACGCTGGAGGAGGTAAGCAGGAGGGTTCTCGTAAAGAATGCCGCTGGTGAGAGTCTGGTAGGTCTCGGCCAGAGCATGGTAAACGGCTTGTATGTCCGAGTCTACCAATGGGTGGTTCTCGCTGGCGAACTCGCAAATGACATACGAGAGCCGCATAAAAAGCGGCTCGTGGGCTTCGAGCGTAGAATAAGGAATTTTCTGGCTGGCGAACGGCATCTTTGCCCAATCCACTTCGCGGCGTTCATCATGACGCTGGCGGCTGGCAACGAGGTAGGCGCAATCCAAAGGGCAATCGATGGTCACTTCGCGCTCGGTCCCGCAGCAGACCGCGCAGATCATCTCTCCTTTCGCCGGGCAAAACCGTTTCGCTTTATGTTTTTGACAGATGGGGCAAATCAATTTTTACTCTCCAGGAAATTTATGGCAGCGCCGGGCCACTCCATGCGCCAGAAAGACCGGCAAGAAATGCCACCGGCTGAGCAGGCTCATCCCGCCTTGATTTTACGAATTTCTTCAATCAGGGGTGGAACGATTTCGAACAAGTCGCCAACTATCCCATAGGTAGCAATTTCAAAAATCGGCGCTTCTTTATCTTTATTGATCGCCACAATCGTCCGCGAGCCCTTCATGCCCACTTGATGCTGGATCGCCCCCGAAATACCCAGCGCCACGTAAAGCTTCGGCGCAACCGTCTGGCCGGAGCTCCCAATCTGGCGGTCCATGGGAAGCCATCCGCCATCGCAGATCGGCCGCGATGCGCCCACCTCCCCGCCCAGCGCTTCGGCAAGCTTCTTCACCATCTCAAGATTCTCCGGCGACTTAATTCCTCTTCCTGCCGCCACAATAATTTCGGCCTGCGTCAAATCTACCGATTGTCTGGCTTCGCGGAACCTGTCACCGGGTTTGGTCCTGATCGCGCCGGGTGGGATTTCAAGCTGAATGCTCGCAACATGAGTATGGGATTCAACCCGCTCGACCGAATCTTCCCTGAACGATCCGGCCTGAAACGAGACGAGCCAGGGCGGCCGACCTACCGGCTCGACGTCCGCTTCAAATTTACCTTGAAATACCTGACGGTTGAAGACGAGCCGCCCGTCTTCCTTGCGGTAGCCAAGGCAATCGCTGATAAAGCCCGCGCCCAGAGCCGTAGCAAGCTTCGGCGCGACGTCTCTCGTCTGATACGTATGCCCGAGCACTACGTAATCCGGCGCGCGCTCGCGGATCACCTTTTGAAGCGAGAAAACGTAACCGTCCGCTGTGTAATTACTCAAGAGGGGAGATTGGACAACCAACACCTCGCCCAGCCGGACCGTTGCAAGCTCACTCGCTAGCGCCGAGACCTGTTCACCAAGGATTACAACCGATGCCGCGCCGCCGGAGTCCGCGGCCATGCGCTGGCCCGCAGCCACCGCTTCCCAGGTGGGGCGAGCAATCTTTCCACCCTGATGCTCAGCAATGATGAGAACATTTTTCGCCATAGCGATTATCCGGCGGCCACCGGTTTGTAACGCCAGTCGCGGACACCCCTTTTACAATACCCGCGCTTCATTCTTAAGCTTGTCCGCCAGCCGCGCCGCAATCTCCTTAGGGTTTCCTTCGAAGAATTCCGTCTTCATCTTCCGAGCCGGCTGATAAATTCGCGTGACTTTTTGTTTCAGGCCGAGATCCGAGGGGCTTAATCCCAAGCCAGCCATAGAAATTTTCTGAATTGATTTTGATTTAGCCCCCATAATCCCTTTCAGAGTGGCGTATCGAGGCTTGTTGATACCAGACTGAATGGTGAGCAGAGAGGGAAGGGGCAATTCAATCCACTGAAACCAGCCTGCCTCAAGCTCCCGCTTCACTCTGAGTTTCTGCCCCTCGAGCTTAATCTCCATGATGATGGTTGCGTGCGGGAGCCCGAGCATCTCAGCCAGGATCACACCGGTTTGGCCATAGCCAAAGTCATCTGATTGCAATCCTGTCACGACCAAGTCCGGTTTTTCCCTCTCTAGCGCAACCGCCAGCGCGCGCGCGATGCCATAAGAGTCAAGGGCCTCAAAAGCGGCGTCCTCCAGGTGCAGCGCGCGATCCGCTCCTTTCGCCAGCGCCTCTTTAATCGCCTGTTGCGCCCGCGCCGGGCCGAGGGTGCAGACCAAAACTTCATGCGCCGTCCCTCCGGTGGTTTCCTTGAGCCGTAAAGCCTCCTCAAGGGCATACACGTCAGGCTCATTAACCTCGTAGCCGATATCTGTGTCCTGAACCCACGTTGAGGCGGAATTGAGCCGCAGATAAGAATCACGGGAAGGAACTTGCTTAAGACAGACCGCAATTTTCACGAGAACATCCTGAACACCGGGCCGGGTGAACCCTGTGTCTCAAAATCAATGTCGCATAATGAAATTATAGTTCCAGGCGAGACAAGCCCTGTGTAACATCTCAAGGCTAACATTCCGCGCTCTATTCTGTATAACGCTTGAAGAGGAGCGCGGCATTGGTTCCCCCGAACCCGAACGAGTTTGAAAGCACATACTCGATGTGGGCAGGCCGGGCTTTATTGGGCACGAAATCAAGATCGCAATCAGGATCAGGATTTTCGTAATTGATCGTGGGGGGCATCACCTGGTCACGCAGAGCCAATACGGCGAGTCCGGCTTCAAGGCCTCCGGCGCCGCCCAACAAGTGCCCTGTCATCGACTTGGTCGAACTCGCGCCAAGCTTCCGCGCGTGGTCCTTGAAGACGTTCTTGATGGCCAGGGTTTCGAGGCGGTCGTTGTACGGGGTTGAAGTCCCGTGGGCATTGATATAGTCCACCTGCTCGGGCAGGACCTTGGCGTCGGCAAGTGTATTCAGCATCACGCGCGTAGCGCCATCTGCGTCCTCCGAGGGCTGGGTGATGTGAAACGCATCGCCCGACATTCCATAGCCCACCACTTCAGCCAGAATGGGCGCGCCGCGCCGGAGGGCGAAACCCAGCTCTTCGAGAATCAACATGCCGGCGCCTTCGCCAATTACAAACCCGTCGCGCTCACGGTCAAACGGGCGGCTGGCCCGTTCCGGCTCGTTGTTCCGTGTGGAGAGCGCCCGCATCGCTGCGAATCCACCCACTCCCATTGGCGTAATCGCGGCCTCGGCGCCACCGCAAATCATCACGTCTGCGTCACAGCGGGTGATCAGCCGGTACGATTCTCCAACCGAGTGCGCGCTCGATGAACACGCCGTGCACGTGGCGGAATTCGGTCCTTTAGCTCCCCAGCGGATGGAGACAAACCCCGCGGCCAGGTTCACAATAGTGGCGGGAATAAAGAAGGGAGAGATGCGGCGCGGACCCCCTTGCATCAGGGCCGTATGTTCGCGCTCAATCACGTCAAACCCGCCGATGCCAGAACCAATGAAGACGCCCGTGCGGGGGGCAATTCCGGGATCTATCTTC
>JBOGJY010000168.1:0-12246 GCA_050745325.1 Terriglobia bacterium | reverse complement strand
CGTGGGCGCGCCGATGGGAGTTTATCAAACGATGGATGGGCATATCGTGGTGGCGATGATGCCGATTGGCAAGGTTGCCGCGCTTGTGGGGATTTCCGGATTTGAAGGGAACGAGTCGCGCAACGTGATTGAAAACCGCGACGAAATAAAGCGCAAACTGGAGCCGGGCTTCACTGCGAAAACGACGGCAGAGTTGATGAAAATCTTTATGGAAGCGGACATCTGGGCTGCCCCCGTGAATAGCTTTAGTGACACGGAGCGCGACCCTCAAATCAAGCACAACCAGACCATCATCGGCTTTGATCATCCCAAAGCCGGATCGTTCCGCACCATCGGGCCGCCCATCAAATTCAGCCGGACGCCCGCCCGCATCCAAAGGCCGCCCTTGCTGGGAGAACACACCAGCAATATTCTTGAAGAGCTTGGTTACACGCGAGATCAGATTGCCGAGTTCCGCAGAGATCAGGTGGTTTAGATCGCGCGCTACGATCCGTTAGGGCTTAGCAGACTGAGGTAGTATAATCGCTGTCTTTTCGCGCGAGTTTGACCGTGACGAAACCGGCGCGCCGCAAATTCCTGAAGACAGGAGTTACCATGGCCCATTTCGCTTGGCGACATCGCGAATAAATTGTCTTAAATTCTATGCTTTCGGGAGAACCGGCAGTCATTTATTCTGAGGCCGCCGGCGAACGCTCACATGCTCTATCCTGTTTCGGAAGTTCGCAATTTTGTTACGGGCTTGGATCATCCAGAAGGCATTGCCGTAGACCACGCTGGCGCTCTCTATGCTGGTGGAGAAGCCGGGCAGATTTATCGTATTTCACCTGATGGAAAGAAGACAGACACCATTGCTGTGACCGGCGGTTTCTGTCTCGGAATCACGCTCGATCCATACGGCAATGTCTATGCGTGCGACTGTGGGAATCATGCGGTCTTGAGGGTTACTCCGGGCGGCGCCGTTGAGACCGTAGCGGATTCCGTTGGCGGAGCGAGACTGGTAAATCCGAATTTCAGTGTGTTCGATTCCCAAGGCAATTTGTATTTCAGCGATTCCGGTGATTGGAAGAAGGCCAACGGCGTGATCTACCGGATTCCTCACGATGGCGGCGCCGGTGCATTTTCGGGGGGACCATTTCATTTTGCCAACGGTCTTGCGCTCGACGCCACGGAGGCGTTTCTGTACGTTGTGGAAAGCAACCTGAACCGGGTGCTCCGCATTAAAATCCGTGGTGATGGCGGTGCTGGCGTCCCGGAAGTCTACGCCGAAGGGCTCGATTGCGTTCCCGACGGCATGGCGTTCGACGCCGAAAGCAACCTCTACGTGACCACTTACGCATCCAATTGTATATACAGGGTACGGCCAAACCGGCAAGTGGAGCTTCTTTGCCAGGATACCGAAAATCTGGCGCTCTGCCAGCCTACGAATTGCGCCTTCGGTGGCCCCAACTTCGACCAGCTTTACGTCGCCAATCTTGGCCGGGACCACATCTCTGTGCTCGATCTGAAGATCAAGGGCCAGCCGTTGGCGTGCCACCGGCCGCCAAAACCGTCTGCATCAAGATAAAGGGAGTATGGCTTATGCAATTCAATGGCAAGGTCGCTGTGATCACGGGCGGCGGGTCTGGCATCGGCCAAGCCTGCGCGCTGGAATTTGCCTCTGGGGGCGCCGCGGTAGCCGTAGTTGACCGCGACCGGGCCGCGGGTGAGCGGACCGCGAAGGAGATTCTATCAAAAGGATCGTCCGCCGGCTATTTCCAGGCTGATCTCAGCCGGGGCGCTGACGTGGAACAAACGATCCCCAAGATTGTTGCCCAGTTCGGGGGCATCGATATCGTGGTGAACAACGCCGGAATTCAACGCTATGGGAGCGTCACCACCGTGACAGAGCCGGAGTGGGACGAAGTGTTGAACGTAAATCTCAAGAGCGCCTTTCTGGTATCGAAGTTCACCATTCCGGAAATGATCAAACGCGGCGGCGGCGCCATCGTTATCACCGGTTCGGTGCAGTCGGTTTCGGCGCAGCGCAACTCTGTTCATTATGTAGTGAGCAAACACGGTTTGCTTGGACTCACGCGCTCGATTGCGCTGGATTACGCTAAGCAGAACATCCGCGCCAATTGTGTTTTGCCAGGGGCCATAGACACGCCGATGCTCCGTTGGGCCGCGAGCCTCGACCCGCATCCGGAAAAGGTGCTGGAAGCTTGTGACAAACTCCATGCGCTCGGAAGGATGGGCAAAGCGGAGGAGGTCGCGCGCGTCATCGCGTTTCTTGCAAGTGACCTTGCGTCCTTCATGACCGGGTCGGCCGTGATGGTGGATGGAGGACTACTCGTACCCGCCGGAGGAATGGCTTTTCAGGAATCGGGCACCGGAGCGGAGAAAGTCTAAGATGACAGCACGGGGAGGAACTTGAATGCAAAAGGATCAAGGGGTGGTCTGCTCCAAAACTATGTGGCAAGGCCGCGAGGCCTTTGCCGTGGAGAACGATCTCATTCGCATGGTCTCGTTGATCAGCGGTGGTCACGTTGTCGAGTTTCAATTCCGGAAGCCAACCGGTCTGCCCACGCTCAATCCACTGTGGGTACCACCGTGGAAAACGATCGACCATGATCGCTACGATGAAAAGCGGCACGCATCCCGGTATGGCCCCGCTGCAACCGGCAAGCTTATTTGTGGCTTGGCGGGACACAATATCTGCCTCGATTACTTCGGAGTTCCGTCGGACGAAGAGGCGCGGCGCGGGTTGGCAATCCACGGCGAAGCGCCAAGCGCGCGTTGGCGCAAGGAGAAGGACAGTGCGGACGGGAGCAGGTCAGCTTTGAATATGTCTGTTCGTCTGCCCGTGGCCGGTCTCCGTTTTAACCGTGAAATCACGCTACGGCACAGCGAGTCCGTGGCTTATTTCAAAGAGACGGTCACAAATGAGAGAGATGCGGACCACTTTTTTCACTGGACCCAGCACGTAACGCTCGGCCCTCCGTTTCTCAACCCGAAGGACAGTCAAATTTTAATTTCCGCAACCCGCGGCCGGACATTCCCGCACGGCTACGAAGGCCGCGAGCTGTTGCAATCCTCGCGGAATTTCCGTTGGCCAGCGGCGCCTGGAACGCAGAGGAAGAAGATCGACTTAACCCGGCCCTTTCTCCATTCCGGCCTCGGCTTCATCGCCACCGTGCTGATGGACCTGCGACGCGATGGACAGTTCATCGCGGCCATCAACCACCGCTATGGGTTGATGGTGGGTTATTGTTTCAGCCGGAAGGATTTTCCGTGGACGGCCATCTGGGAGGAAAATAAAGCAAGAGGCGCTGCTCCGTGGAAAAGGCGGTGCCAAGCGCGCGGATTGGAATTCGGCTCTACTCCATTCCCGGTGGGACGCAGAGAAGCGTTCACCAACGGACCTTTGTTCGGCGCGCCACACTTTACCACCGTCCCGGCGCGCAGCCAGAAAACTGTTCATTACTTAAGCTTTCTCGCGCATGTGCCTCCCGGTTTCGGCGAGGCGCGCGACGTCCGCGTGGCCGGAAAAGAAATCCGTATTACCGGCTCTGGCGCCACGGTGACGCTTGCCGCGTCAGGAGCCGAAGAATTCTGATCGCAGCGGCGACTGAAGGAAATGCTGCAAATCTTCCATCACTCCTCTGCCCCCCCTTGTCTCATAAGTCTTAAGTGTCTCATTGTACCCTGCCAGGCTGAGGCGAAGTCTCGCGGGTTATTTTCGAGGGAACTGGCGGTCCAAGGCGAGGTTGATTTCGAGAACGTTCACGCGCCGCTCTCCCAGAAAGCCGAGCTGGCGGCGTTCGGTGTATTCCCGGATTAGCCGCCTGACGTGCTCAGCCGTGACTCCGCGCGCGCTCGCCACGCGCTGGGCTTGTGCGTAGGCGGCCGCCGGGCTGATATCAGGATCAAGCCCGCTGGCCGAGGCGGTAACGATATCCGCCGGAACCGGTCCCTGATACGCCGGATTCTCCTGGTGGAACTTTGCTACCGCAGCCTTTACCCGGTCGTACAGAGCCTGACTGGTGGGCCCAAGGTTCGACCCGCCCGAAGCCATTGGATCATAGCCATTCCCAGCCGCCGAGGGGCGGGGATGAAAGTATTCCGGACGCGAAAAACTCTGGCCAATCAATGACGAGCCGAGGAAGCCTGTGGGGCCCGCTTGGCTCACCTTGCTCAACTGGCCGGCCAAGCGTCCCTCCGCGCGAACCATGCTGCCATTTGCTTGATGGTGGAAGAAGATCTGGCAGAGTCCGGTGACTACGCCTGGATAAATCAGGCCGGTGAGCACGGTCATCACAATCATCATCTTGAATGCGGGCGAGATGTGCCGCCACATACGAATCTCCTCAGGCCAAATGAAGAACGGCCAGCAAGCGGTCAATAATCCATATGCCAGGGAACGGCGCGAGAATCCCTCCCAGGCCGTAAATCAGCAGATTGCGGCGCAAGAGGGTTGCCGCGCCCTGCGGGCGGTAGCGCACCCCGCGCAGCGCCAGAGGCACGAGGGCAATAATAATGAGCGCGTTAAAGATCACCGCCGCCAGCACCGCGCTCTCCGGCGAATGCAGATGCATGATGTTCAGGTTGCCGAGCGCCGGGTATGTGGCCGCAAACATGGCGGGAATAATGGCGAAATATTTGGCAATATCGTTGGCGATGGAAAACGTAGTGAGCGCCCCGCGCGTGATCAGAAGCTGCTTGCCGATGGCCACAATCTCAACCAGCTTGGTCGGATTGCTGTCGAGATCGACCATATTGCCGGCTTCCTTCGCCGCCATGGTTCCGCTGTTCATGGCTACGCCCACGTCCGCCTGGGCGAGCGCGGGAGCGTCATTGGTGCCGTCGCCGGTCATGGCCACCAGCCGGCCCTGGGCTTGTTCTCTTTTGATATATTCGAGTTTGTCCTTCGGAGTAGCCTGAGCGAGGAAGTCATCCACGCCCGCTTCGTTGGCAATCGCGGCGGCGGTGAGCGGATTATCTCCCGTAATCATCACCGAGCGGATTCCCATCGTGCGCAGATGAGCCAGCCGCTCCCTCATGCCGCCCTTGACAACGTCTTTCAGATGAACCAAGCCGAGCAGGCGCGGGCCATCCGCGACGGCGAGCGGAGTGCCGCCGCTGCGCGACACGCGGTCTGACATTTCCACAAAATCCGCCTGGACCCTCCCGCCTTGGTCCTTTGCAAACTCCATAACCGCTTCTGTTGCGCCTTTCCGCAACTTGCGGCCATCTATATCCACGCCGCTCATGCGCGTATACGCCGAAAAGGGAATGAAGCGCGCTTCCTGCTGGTGTAATTCGCGGCCGCGCAGCTTGTATTTCTCTTTCGCCAGGACCATGATGGAGCGCCCCTCGGGAGTCTCATCGGCGAAGCTCGCAAGCTGAGCGGCATCCGCAAGCTCCGTGTCGGTCACGCCTTCGGCGGGAATGAATTCCACTGCCTGGCGGTTGCCAAGCGTGATGGTGCCGGTTTTATCCAGAAGAAGCGTATTGACGTCGCCCGCCGCTTCAACCGCCTTGCCGCTCATCGCCAGCACGTTGTGCTGCATGACGCGGTCCATTCCGGCAATTCCAATCGCTGAAAGCAGCCCCCCAATCGTGGTGGGAATCAAGCAAACCAGCAGTGAGACCAACACGGCAATTCCAGGAATCCTGCCGCTGTGCGCCGCCGCGACGGCATAGATGGAGAAGGGCTGGAGCGTGACCACCGCAAGCAGGAAGATAAGCGTCAGCCCGGCAATCAGGATGTTCAGCGCGATCTCGTTGGGGGTCTTCTGCCGCTCCGCGCCTTCGACGAGCGCAATCATGCGGTCCAGAAACGTCTCGCCCGGATTCGACGTGATCTTGATCCGGATGGAATCCGAGAGCACCTTGGTGCCGCCCGTCACCGCGCTGCGGTCGCCACCCGACTCCCGGATCACCGGCGCGCTCTCGCCGGTGATGACGGATTCATCCACGGTCGCAATGCCGTCGATCACTTCGCCGTCTCCCGGAATAATGTCGCCCACCTCACAGACAACCACATCGCCCGCTCGCAGTTTCGAGGCGGGAATCACTTCCACTTTGCCGCCGCCAATAACTCTTTTGGCGGTGGAGTCCGTCTTGGTCTTGCGCAGCGCGTCGGCTTGCGCTTTGCCTCGCGCCTCCGCCATAGCCTCAGCGAAGTTGGCGAAAATCACCGTGAACCAAAGCCAGATGGCAATTTGCAGCACGAAGATGACATCCGGCGCCCCGGAAATACAGTCTGCCGCAAGCAGCAGCGTGGTCAGCGCCGCGCCCACCTCGACCACAAACATCACCGGGTTCTTGAGCTGCACGGCCGGATTCAATTTGAACAGGGAATCCTTGGTCGCGCGCTTCAGAATCTCACGGTCGAAAAGCGGACGCGCCCGCACCAGGCGCTTCGGAATGAGGGTCGCTGAATCCTCGAGAACAGGAGGAGTAACTGTCACCGCCATGTGATCATTTCCCTCCGCTTTGACCTGCCGGCTGCCTCACTCGCCACCAACGGCGCGCCGCAACTAATGTCCAAATGGCCTCCAGGAAACCGAAAGGCCACGCTCCTTGAAGGAACCCGTACCCGGAGCCTAGCGCGCACGCGCCGGCGAATGCCAGCACGAACCAGTGACTCTGATTTTCCAAAGCATACGTAACCAGCATCGCCGTGGCTGCAAACAGGCCGAAAAGATTCAAAGCGTTCATCATTCAAAGTCTCGCCTCTTAAAGCAAGCCGGCTAGGCCATTGGCACAAACAACGTGGAATATAACTTTCCTTGCATCATGAGAAAGTGTTCAACAATCGGGCCAAGCGAGAGCGCCGGGAAGAATGTCAGCGCGCCCACAACAATGATGGTTCCAATCAGCACACCGACGAACAGCGCCCCGTGAGTGGGCAGAGTTCCGCTAGTCGAGGGGATTTCGCGCTTCGCCGCCAGGCTTCCCGCGACGGCAAGCAATGGAATCAGAAATAAAAACCGCCCAATCAACATAGCGAGTCCCATGCTGAGGTTGTACCAAGGCGTGTTCGTGTTGATCCCGGCAAGCGCGCTGCCGTTATTCGCATTGGCGCTTGAGTAGGCGTAAAGGATCTCACTAAATCCATGCGGTCCGGCATTGGCCACGTTCGCGGCGGGATTCCCCGGCGGATTCCAATATCCGCCTTTGTGGAAGTGCGCGACTGAACTAACAGCGGTGAAGATGAGGATGTTCGCTGCCATGATAATCATGGCCAGCATCGCCATCTTCACCTCTTTCTGCTCAATTTTCTTGCGCACGTATTCAGGCGTCCGCCCTACCATCAGGCCTGCAATAAAGACGCCGACAATGGCAAAGAGTAGAATTCCGTAAAGACCAGCGCCCACGCCTCCGAACACCACTTCACCAAGCTGGACGTTGAATAGGGGCACTAACCCGCCCATCGGGGTGTAACTGTCGTGCATGCTGTTGACGGCGCCGCAACTGGTGTCCGTGGTGATGGTGGCGAACATGGCCGAAGCCGCGATGCCAAAGCGTTCTTCCTTGCCTTCCATGTTCCCGCCCGGTTGATTCGCCGTCGCCCGCGTCTCGACGCCGAGCTTTGCCAGAATGGGGTTGCCGTGCTGCTCAGCCCCGTAAGCAACGAAAACGCCGGCCAGAAACAAAATACTCATAGCCGCAAAAAGCGCCCAGCCCTGCCTTGTATCCCCCACCATCCGGCCAAACGTATAAGTGAGGCCCGCCGGAATGACAAAGATCATCAGCATCTCGATGAAGTTTGAAAACGGGGTGGGGTTCTCGAAAGGTTGCGCGGAGTTGGCGTTGAAAAACCCGCCGCCATTGGTGCCGAGTTCCTTGATCGCTTCCTGCGAAGCCACCGGCCCTCCGGGAATCGTCTGCGTAGCGCCTTCGACTGTGGTAACTTTCGCGTAGGACTTAAAATTCTGAATCACGCCTTGCGAGCCAAGGATCAGCGCGCCCGCGAACGCCAAAGGCAGGAGAACATAAACCACGCTCCGCGTAAGGTCCACCCAGAAATTCCCCACGCTTTTCGCCTGACGGCGGGCGAATCCCCGCACCAGCGCAATCGCCACTGCCACCCCAGCCGCCGCAGAGGCGAAGTTCTGCACCGCGAGCGCCGCCATCTGCACTAGATAACTCAGCGTGCTCTCTCCGGAGTAAGACTGCCAGTTGGTGTTGGTCATGAAACTTATGGCCGTGTTGAAGGCGAGGTCTGGAGTAATCGGGGTCGCGCCGGCGGGCGCATGGCGCGTCCCAAAACCCATCGGATTAAAAGGGAGAAAGGCCTGGAATCGCTGAAGGGCGTAGACGAAGAGGAAGCTGACCAGGCTGAAGGCAATCAGCGAGGCGGCGTACTGCGTCCACCGCTGCTCAGCCTCTTCCCGGATACCGCAAACGCGGTAAATCAGCCGCTCGAGCGGCCGGAGGGCCGGGTGCAGGAAGGTTCGCTCGCCCTCGAAAACCCTGGCCATGAAAGCGCCGAGAGGCTTCGTGAGCGCCAGGATCAAGAGAAAGTAAACGGCGATGTTCAACAGCCCTATCGAAGTCATGGCGTTTCCTTAAAAACGCTCTGGGTGCAAGAGCGCATAGACCAGATACACAAACAAGGCCAGCGCAACGATACCGGCAACGATGGTCATAAAACATTCCCCGGCCAGGGTCTGGAGACGGTCGGGCTGTTACATCCGGTCGCAGGCTTTGGTGAAAGCCCAGCAAATCACAAAAAACACAAAGATGATCCCGATGTAGAGCGCGTCAAGCACAGTCAGTCTCCTGGGTTCTCTAAGCGCCGCGATTCAGTCCGTCTCCGCGGCACTCCCAGAGCGTAGCCCGAAGGGCATAAGGAAGTCATAAAGAAGCTGTAAGGATTTTCTTAGGCGCAGTGCAGAGAGACAAGAGACGACGCGGACCGAAGCGATGAGGCAGGAAAGCACTCTGGCGTCAGATTGAAGCAGAATTGAGAATCCCCGTGGAAGAACCCTCAGACGCATCGTCCAACGCGTGGCAAAAACCTCCTGATGAATTGATGCCAAGGCTATGCGGATACTAAAAGTGAAAAATTCCTGGGATTGGCTGTGGCAAAAGCTATTGTTTTTGCCACATAATGGAAGGAAATCTAATGAGCAGAAACAAAGATATTAGAAAACAGATTGCTGCTCATGAAAGAAACATCTGGAAGCACCGGCTTAAAATTGAAGCTGAGCTAAAGAAAGATTTTCCAGATGAAGTCCTGCTTAACAAGTGGAGAGGCGAGGTCCGGCGAGATGAAGAGCGGATCAAATTCTTAACTCGCCGTTTGGAAAGGAGGAAAAATGCCGCGCACAAAAAAAGCCCCGATATCACTTGAAGCTCTCGAAGTCCTCACGAAAGAGGTCATAACCGAGGGAGCTGCAGAATATCAACCGATCCTCGAAAAGATGTTGCGAACTAAGCCTGGAACAGAGCGCCACAGGTCTCTTTTATGTGATCTTTATGTAAAAGCAACAATCCTCGAATCAAAGGCAAAGGCCGCAGAAGAGACGATTGACGAGTACCTGGAATCCTTGCCGGACGACGATGACTAAAGCAGGTCAAGAAGCAGCCACCCGCCAATCGCGGCCGCGGCCTACTGATGGCTGAATGCTGTTTGCTTGTCTCTCGTCACTCGCCACTTGCCTCTTCGGGCATGTGGAAGCGATAGCCCACCCAGGGTTCAGTCAGAAGATACTGGGGTTTCGCGGGGTGAGGCTCGATCTTGCGGCGAAGCTGATTGATGAAAACGCGAAGATATTCGACCTGATCTCCGTAATCGGGACCCCAGACGGCCTGCAGGAGCTCCCGGTGGCTGATGACGTGGTTTGGGCGGCTCACCATGAAACGAAGCAGGTCAAACTCTTTCGGAGTCAGGCGGGCCGTGCGGCCCCGGACCACCGCCTGGCGGGAATGGAAATCAATCTCAACCTCATTCAGGGTGAGGCGCTGCATACCGGAGTCCGGACCTGCGGTCATGCGTCGCAGCGCGGCTCTGATTCTCGCCAATAATTCTGGAGTGCTGAAAGGTTTGGTGACATAATCATCGGCGCCCGCGTCGAGCGCCTTCACTTTGTCTTTCTCAGCGCCGCGCACGGTCAGCATAATGATGGCAAGGTCAGAGTCGCGGTGGCTCTCACGGATGGCCCGGCAGGTCGCAACGCCATCGAGGCCAGGCAAATTCATATCCAGCAGCACCAGATCAAACGAGACGTTGCGAAGGGTTTCAATCGCCTCCTCGCCGCTGCGGACGTCGCTTACTTCGTAGGCATTTGCCGTGAGCGCGGCGCGCATCACGCGCCGGATTTGCGGCTCATCGTCCACCACCAGAATGCGTCCGGCGCTCAAGCGAGCGACACCTCGTTGGAGATGGGGATGGAAATAAAGAACTCCGAACCTTGTCCGCGTTTGCTCTCCACCCAGATGCTGCCCGAATGCGCGTCCAGAATCTTCCGCGCGATGGTAAGACCCATCCCCGTTCCGCTCACCGGCTCACCCTCCACCGGAACGCGATAAAATTGGTCAAAAATACGCCGCTGCTGATTTTCCGTGATGCCCTGGCCGCTATCGGCCACCGAAATGACCGCGCTACCTTCAGCCGCCCTCGCGCTCATAACGATGGGCGAGCCTGCGGGCGAATATTTGATCGCGTTGTCAATCAACTGCTTCAGCGCAAGCACGATCAAATCCGCGTCGGCGGCCACCGGCGGCAATCCGGCCGCCACGCGCAGCCGCACTTCCCTGCCCTCCAGGGCAGGCCGCATCGAATCGAGCGCCGCCCGGATGAGGCTCCCCGTAGAGTGAGAGCCCCTCGCAAGCTGCATCTTGCCCCCTTCGACGCGCGCCATCTGGATGGCTTCGGTCACCAGCCGCGACAGACGATCCGCTTCCTCATCAATGATCAGGGCCAGCTCGCGCTGCTCGAGCAGCTTGGAAACAGGGGATGAAAGCAGCGCGCTTGCGGCCGCTTTGATGGAGGTGAGCGGCGTTTTGAACTCGTGGGCGATAGCGTCCAGCAAAGTTGATTTCAGCTCCTGACTCTGCCGGGCGGCTTCGGCTTCATTGGCGGCCTCCTGGCCGCGGATGCGTTCAAGGCCAATCGCCACAAGGTTTGAGAGCGCGTGCAGGGCGCCATCCGAAAGCGCCGCGCCGCGCATCGCCATGCTACCGATGGGTCCGCCGCCCAGGCGAATCGCGGTGACGGTCACGCGGGAAGGAGCGTCGTGGAACAGCGTGCCGCGCACCGACGCCTCGCGCAGCTTATCCTCGACACCGGGCATATCCTCGGGCCCGGCGCGAATGACCGCGCCGCTTTCGCGGTCATAAAGGGCAAGGGCGGGAAGCTGAAAAATCTGGGCGATCTGAAACGCAATCTGTTTCGCTACCGGCCGCGTAGCGTCCATCAGAAGGATCGCCCTGCTCAGCGCGTAGAGCCGCTCCATCTCGAGCTGCGGGCCGGCTTCCTCGGGCGCGCGCGGGGTGGGTCGCGCCGCCAGTGCGCTCACCGCAATCGCCGAGATGAGAAAGACGACGAAACCTTCCAGGGCGCGAGGCGGTGTAATGCTAAAAGTCCTCAGCGGAGGCAGGAAAAAATAATCAAAACAAAGAAGAGCCGCAAGCGAAGCTGCGATGCTCTCGGCCAATCCCCACGACGCGGCAATGCCGGCAATCGCCACCAGATATAAAAACCCCGCCGCCATCGAGCCCATTGGGATGGCGCTGAAAAAGACAAAAGTGATGGCGGCAACGATCAGGAGTGGACCCGCAAACCGCAACACGCGGCCCATTTGGCTCAATAGGAAATTGCGAAGCGCAGGTTTTCGGTCAAATGGGAAAGGCATGAAACTGACCTATCACCACCAATCTACCACGCCGCCGCAATCTTTGCTCCTGACAGGTGAGGCCTCCACTTGGCGCGGTCCATACAGACAGCCCATCGTGGGCCTGCCAAAATTTGGACCAAACTTTTACAAATTCAGATGTATACTAATTAGTTAACCGGCCTCGCGTCGGCCAAACTTTGGCAATCCTTTCATAGCGCCAGCCAGGTTTGCGCTTTTTGACGCTTCTTCATTGTTGCGGCTGGTCCGGCCAAAAGGTCAAATTTCTACTTGCTGTAGCAGCATCTGGCGCCTCGGACCAAATAAGTCATGCCGTCACCGCGAAGCGCTGGAAGATGAATAGCCGTGGATGGAACCCGCGGAAGGGGCCTGGACCACATCTGTAGCGGCGGCCTCTGGC